>CAMDPE010000018.1 GCA_945903795.1 Lutibacter flavus
AGTTGTTCGGCTTTGGAGCTTGTTTTTAGGATATCGGTATCTGCGCCGGAGCACATCCAAAAGAATTGATTAAGCATAACATAGTAGTTTGTTATGCAAATAACGTAAAAGTTTTTGAAATATTTTATTAAAGAATTATTAAAATGCGCGGTAAAATTAAAATAACAACAGAATTGAATTTTTATTGTGTTTGATTTTTTATATAACCTTTAAATTTATTAGAATTTCAAGTTGCGTTAGGGAAGGCAGTGAAAAGCCCACAGACACGCTTTTGGGCGTGACGAGGACTTGCAACGAACTGCCCGACCCGAAGGGAACGCCCAAAAACATTGATTTATTGATGAGGTTGCGATTGCTGTTAATAAACCGTAGTTTTGCGTTTTTAAAAACACAGTATGAGTATATCAAAAAAATTAGACGCACGCAGTGGTTCTAAATGTGAATTGTGCGGTTCAACGGAGGATTTAAGCGCTTATGAAGTGCAACCTGCAAAAAACGGAAATGAGGACGACAGCGTGGTGGTTTGTGCCACTTGCAGCAATCAAATTGAAAATGAGGATGCAGTTGACGCGAATCATTGGCGTTGTTTAAACGACAGTATGTGGAGCGAAGTGCCTGCAGTACAAGTGATGGCTTGGAGAATGTTGACTCAATTAAAAGCTGAAGGTTGGCCACAAGATTTGCTGGATATGCTGTATTTGGATGAGGAAACTTTGGCTTGGGCGAAAGCTTTGGGAGTTATTGAAGAAAATACTACAGAAATTATACACAGAGATGTGAATGGTGTTATTTTACAGGCTGGAGATACCGTTGTGCTGATAAAAGATTTAAAAGTAAAAGGCTCAAGTTTGGTAGCCAAACAAGGAACTGCTGTGAGAAGAATTACGTTAGATCGTGAAAATGCTGAATTTATTGAAGGCAAGGTTGGGCCTACTCAAATTGTGATTATTACGAAATACGTTAAGAAAATGTAAAATATTTTTTGGTAAAATTTACATAAAGAAAGCCAGTAATTTAAAAATTACTGGCTTTCTTGTTTAATATTAAAGAAATTGAGATTCTTAGTTTGTTGAACTAACAATTTATTTACTCATTTCCACAAAATATTTATAAAATAAAGGAATGGTCTCAATGCCTTTTAAGTAATTGAAAACACCAAAATGTTCGTTTGGAGAATGGATGGCATCACTGTCCAATCCAAATCCCATTAAGATTGTTTTGCTTTTCAGTTCTTTTTCAAATAGCGCCACAATAGGAATACTTCCGCCTGAACGCTGCGGAATAGGAGCTACACCAAACGATTCCTGGTAAGCTTTGCTTGCCGCTTTGTACCCAATGGTGTCAATTGGCGTTACGTAACCTTGTCCGCCATGATGAGGTTTCACTTTCACTTTCACCGATTTTGGCGCTATTTTTTCGAAGTGATTTTTGAATAATTCGGTAATTTCTTGCCAATCTTGGTTTGGCACCAAACGCATAGAAATTTTTGCATGAGCCTTGCCGGCAATTACTGTTTTTGCGCCTTCGCCGATATAGCCTCCCCAAATTCCGTTTACATCCAATGTTGGACGAATGGAATTCCGTTCGTTGGTGGTGTAGCCTTTTTCACCGTAAACTTCTTCAATGTCCAAAGCTTTTTTATAGTCGTCCAATGAAAACGGTGCTTTTGCCATTTCTGCTCTTTCTGCTGAAGATAAATCCGCTACTTTATCATAAAATCCAGGAATGGTAACACGGTTGTTTTCATCATGCAAAGAAGCAATCATTTTTGCCAGAATATTGATCGGATTTGCGACAGCGCCACCGTACAAGCCCGAATGTAAATCCCTGTTTGGGCCGGTAACTTCGACTTCAACATAGCTTAATCCGCGCAAACCTGTGGTTATTGATGGTTGTGAGTTTGAAATCATCCCAGTATCTGAAATTAAAATAATATCGTTGGCCAATTTTTCTTGGTTGCGTTCAACAAACCAAGCCAAACTTACGGATCCAATTTCTTCTTCGCCCTCAATCATAAATTTCACATTACAGGGAAGTTGGTTGGTTGAAACCATATATTCCAACGCTTTCACATGCATATACACTTGACCTTTATCGTCGCAGGCACCGCGGGCAAAAATAGCGCCGTCGGGATGGATTTTAGTTTTTTTAATCACCGGTTCAAACGGTGGCGAATCCCAAAGATCAATCGGGTCGGCTGGTTGCACATCATAATGTCCGTAAACAAGAATTGTCGGCAATTTTTTGTCGATTATTTTTTCTCCGTAAACGATTGGATTTCCGGGTGTTTTGCATATTTCAACTTTGTCGCAACCTGCTTTTTCAAGGGCGTTTTTTACAGCATCGGCAGTTTTTAAAATGTCTTTGCTGAAAGCAGAATCGGCGCTCACAGATGGTATTTTAAGCAGTTCAATTAACTCGTCAATAAATCGGTCTTTGTGCTGATTTACGTATGATTTTATATCTTTCATTTTAATAAATTTAATAGCTCAAATTTACGGAATTTTTTTTTGATTGAATTTATTGAAAAAAGAGTACGATGTACTTTGCAATTTGTAAGTATTGTGTATATTTGCACCCACAATAATGCGGGCGTGGTGAAATTGGTAGACACGCCAGACTTAGGATCTGGTGCCGCGAGGTTTGAGAGTTCGAGTCTCTCCGCCCGCACAAAAAGCTCTTCGGAAATCGAAGGGCTTTTTTTGTGGGAAAAAATTTGATTTGAAAAGAATATTGGGATCGACAAGAAGTTTATCCCAAGCCTTTTTGCGATGAAGAGCCTAATTATTGTTCGGGGAAATCTATTGTCTTTTAATTTATAGTGGTATTTTATTTTCTAATTTTAATAACCTGCTCTTCCCATTCCTTGTTTTTGGCCACTGCCTTTTGAATGTTGTGCACTATTAGGCATTTTAGGATTTTCTAAATTTTTAGGCTTTAACTCATTTTGTTTTTTTTCTTGATATTTAATCCATGTGTTGAACTGTTTTGGTGATAGTTCTCTCTCAAAAATGGTTTTTATCAGCGCTTGTTGTTCCTGAACTTTTTCTCGAATAGGCCTTAGCATTTCATTTGCCTGTACTCTGGCTTCTTTCATGTCAATGTTTTCACCATTTAGCATTGCTTCATTTTTTTTCTTGTCTAAAAAAGTTTTAACATTGGAAAATGTTTCATAATTAAATGCTTTAAGTTCATTTATTTTGTTATTGTATTTTGTGATTGCTTTTGTAATTACTTGTTGTTTTGTGGTTTCTTTGACTTTTATTTTCTTAACGACATCTTCAGCATCATACATAAATATTCCTGCCATATTTTCTGGATTTATTTGGGATTGCATCATGTTGTTGCCTTGCGATTGTTTTGAAGAATTTTGTTTATTGCCTTTTTGTTGGGAAAAGAGTGTTGTTGCATTTCCTAAAATGCAAACAAGGATTAAAAAAGAGGATAATTTTTTCATAAGGAGGAAACTAAATTTTTATAGGTTTTAGGTATTTTAACAATCGTTAATTATTCAAATAATTTTTTATTTTTCAAATCTAACGTTTAAATAGAAAAGGAAATGTAACATTGATATTGTTCACATTTTTTCAACCAATTTTTTTCTGTAATTCTGCTGTAAATTCATTTTATTAATAAGGTATTTGGTATCAATAAATTTAGTAAGTTAGCCTACTAATTTATAAAACAGCTAAATTATTTAGCCCTGTTTATGAAAGAATTTGATTTTATTGGCTCCGAAAACGTTGTAAATATAGCGTTTCCGAAAAAAACATCATTATTTGGATGCTTATCAATTATAGGGGTGGTTTTGATTTATTCGCCACAACCGACAAAAAAATTTGTTTTTATTCAAAATATAAAAAAACTGAAATCATTCTAATGTTTTTCAGCAAAAAATTTGATGCTATGCCAAAAGAAATATCAACACGAATCAATAACTAAATACTAATAAAATATCATGACTGCACATTTCGGATTTTGGGATTATTTCGTTTTTATATCATATGCTGTATTAATTTTAGGCGTGGGTTTATGGGTGTCCAGAGACAAAAAAGGATATCAAAAAACTGCTGAAGATTATTTTTTGGCCAGTAAATCATTGCCTTGGTGGGCGATAGGAGCCTCGTTAATTGCTGCAAATATTTCAGCAGAACAGTTTATCGGAATGTCGGGTTCAGGTTTTGCTTTGGGATTGGCAATTGCCTCTTATGAATGGATGGCTGCTATTACCTTAATTATTGTGGGGAAATTCTTTTTGCCCATTTTTATTGAAAAAGGACTGTATACCATTCCTGAATTTGTGGAAAAACGATTTTCCACAAACTTAAAAACCATTTTAGCAGTATTTTGGATTGCGCTTTATGTGTTTGTGAATTTAACCTCGGTATTGTATTTAGGATCTTTGGCTTTAGAAACAATTATGGGAATTCCTATGGTTTATGGCGTTATTGGATTGGCCCTGTTTGCGGCGGCTTACTCATTATACGGCGGACTTTCAGCAGTTGCCTGGACAGATGTTATTCAAGTTGTATTTTTAGTGTTGGGAGGTTTGGTTACAACTTACCTTGCTTTAAATATGGTTTCTGGAGGAGAAGGTGTATGGGCTGGTATGAGAACAGTATATGAAGCTGCTCCTGAAAGATTTGTTATGATTTTTGATGAATCAAACGCGTATTACGATAAATTGCCGGGAATTGGTGTGTTGCTTGGCGGAATGTGGGTAGCGAATTTATATTACTGGGGTTTTAACCAATATATTATACAACGTACTTTGGCGGCAAAATCATTAAAAGAAGCCCAAAAAGGAATTTTATTGGCTGCGGGATTAAAATTAATCATTCCATTAATTGTGGTGGTTCCCGGAATAGCAGCTTATGTGATGGTGAACGACCCAGAGATTATGGCGCGTTTGGGTGCAGCCGGACTTAAAAATTTACCAACTTTGGAGCAGGCAGATAAAGCTTATCCTTGGTTGTTGCAATTTTTGCCTACCGGATTAAAAGGTGTTGCTTTTGCAGCTTTGGCGGCAGCTATTGTATCTTCTTTGGCTTCTATGCTAAATTCAACTTCAACCATTTTCACGATGGATATTTACAAACAATACATCAATAAAAATGCTAGTGATAAAAGTACCGTAAATATGGGAAGAATCTCTGCCGGTGTTGCTTTGGCAATTGCTTGTGTTATGGCTCCTTTATTGGGAGGCATTGATCAGGCTTTTCAATTTATTCAAGAATATACAGGTATTGTGAGCCCAGGGATTTTAGCCGTATTTATTTTGGGATTGTTCTGGAAAAAAACAACAAACAAAGCTGCAATTGTTGGTGCTTTAACCTCCATTCCAATAGCTATGTATTTTAAAGTGGCGCCTAACGGATGGTCAACCAGTTCAATTTTTGTGAATATTCCTTTTATGGATCAAATGGGCTATACCGCAATACTTACTATGATTGTTATTGCCATTGTAAGCTGGACGCAAAATAAAGGAAAAGACGATGATAAAGGAATTATACTTTCAAAAGGACTGTTTAAAACAAGTCCGGAATTTAATATTGGTGCATTTGCTGTGATGATTATTTTAGTGGTGCTATATGCTGCATTCTGGAAATAACAGCTAAATTTAAATAACAAAAAGCGCCGGAAATTTCCGACGCTTTTTTTATGATTCAATAAGTACAGTAATTGATATATAGTTATTTTGGTCGTTCCCTTTCAGGTCAGGCTTTCGCTACTCGCTTCCCGTAAAAACGGGAGAGCTCAAACAAACCGCTCAATCCTTAACGCACGTTGAATTAATAAAGAAACCAATACGTGCGGGATTATTTTCTAACTTTTAACAGGTAATTTTTTGCGTTACTTAAAAGCCCAATGTTTATAACTGCTCGATTTTTCTATTTCATTTTCAAGTTCATCAGGCAATTCAGGGAAAAAATCGATACCGGTTAATGTTTCAATTTCATCAATGCTGGTGGTAAATTGGTACAATCCTTTGTCGGATTTTTCATGAGGCATTAAAAAAGCAATGGCTTTTGTTTCAGTGCCATCATAATCCAAAATTATTTTGTAGAAATATTGCGGCACGGCAATTTTTTCGGTTCCGATAGTTTTTAATTTTGGCGTTAAAATCCCGCCAGTCACGATGTATAATTTTTCATATTTCTTGGCCCAATATCTTACTTTTTCTTCCAGTCTGTTCCAAACACCACCATTAAATTCATAAATTTGAGGCGAAATGTTAGAGGTGAAAAAGGTTTCATTATAGGCTTCCACAGAAAATTTTCGATCGCCGGCCGGACATAAATGTCCTTTGTTATAACCCGAATCTTTAAAATTTTTGTAATGAGCGCTTTGTGTTGTTACTTTTGGATCTTGTTCAAAATAAGGCCTTTTAATCGGGATGCTTGAAAGTTGTTTTAGCGTCAATTCATAAGCCACCCATTCTGCCTGTTCGTATTTTTCGTTATAAGACAATGAATAAAATTGATGATGAACAACTTGTCCGGTTGTTGAAGTCGGTAAAAAATCGAAATCAGAAATATTATCTGTTTTATTCGAAACGCCGGTTTCAAAACCATAGCCATCATAAAAATAAAATCCTATGGCGATAAGCAAAGTGATGATGGTGTAAACAGCCTTTCTATTTTTCACTTTTTAATAAAATTTCCTGAAAATTTTCAGATTTTGGAAGGTCATCAAAGATGGTCACAAATTTTTGTGGCGGTGAGGTCAGTTTGCGTTTCACCAAATCTATCCAGGCGCCATACACTTTAATTTCAGCCGAAAGTTTACCGGCTTCATTATAAATATGATGGTTAAATCGCCAGCGTTCAATACCTTTTGAAACGCCTTCCAGTTCCATTTTAACGGTAATGTCTTCACCAATATGTATTTCCTTGTAAAAAGAAGTTTCCTCTTTAAACAAGATCGGACCAATATTCAATTTCGCAAATTCATTGATGGAAAGTCCGTGTTCCTGAAAAAAGCGCACCCTGACTTCTGCGGCATAATCGTTATATGCCGTATGACGCATATGTCTGTTTGGGTCAAAATCTGACCATTTTGTTTTAAAAGTAATTTCGAAATTCATTGACTGTTTTTTGAGGGGCAAATTTAGGGCTTAAGTTTCGGTTTAATAAATCTATGATAAAGAAAGGTTGAAAATTTTTGTAGGTTTTAATTTTTAACATCCAACGCATCGCGCAAGGCATTGCCTATAAGCATAAAAGCCATCACCAAACTCATTATGGCCAATCCTGGAATAATCGCCAAGTAGGCTTTCCCTAAAATAATGTAACTGTAATGGTCTTTAATCATTGCGCCCCAAGAAGGTATTGGAGGTTGTGCGCCAATTCCCAAAAAACTCAAGCCGCTTTCCATTAAGATGGCGCCGGCAAAGTTAGCCGCCGAAATCACAATGACAGGTGCCATAATGTTGGGCAAAATATGTTTAAAAATGATTCTGAAATTTGAAAATCCCAACGCTTTTGCCGCTTCCACATATTGCATTTCCTTCGCGCTTATCAATTGTCCGCGCACAACACGGGCAACTTCAACCCACATCGTTAAACCAACGGCAATAAAAACTTGCCAAAAGCCTTTTCCCAACGCCAAGGTAATGGCAATTACCAAAAGTAAGGTGGGAATTGACCAGGTAATATTGATGAGCCACATAATAAACGCATCAATTTTACCACCAAAATAACCAGCAATAGCACCAATAGAAAGGCCAATCAACAAAGAAATAAATACAGCAATAAAACCTATTGAAAAAGAGATTCTTGTGCCAATTAACATCCTGCTAAGCAAATCTCTTCCAAACTTATCGGTTCCTAAATAGAATGTTTTTGTTTTGATGTAGTTTGAAATATCTTTCCCCTGAAATTTTGAAAGTGGATAGGTTTTTGTCAAACTGACCGCATTATTTTCTGTATAAGTATCAATAATTAATTCTGTTCCGGAAATGCTGTAATTTGAAATCGGAATTTCAGTTTTCGGACTTTTTTTACCGAATAAAACAGCAGAAAATAATGATTGGTCTATTGTTTTTTCTGAAGGAATGGTCAGCATCAAAACTTCAAAACCCGGTTTTTTGGAATGAATTTCCAAATGCATCTGATTGGCGTTGCTGCTGTTGTCGGGCGCTAAAACGTAAGCGAAAATCGCTGCCAAAGCACATAATATCACAAACCAAAAAGCAAACACTCCAGCAGTATTTTTTTTAAACTTCTGGAGTGCTAGTGCTGATAATGAATTTGCCTTTGTTTTCAATAGTTATTTCTTTACAAGTGTAAAGTTACACTATTTTAAAATTAATTTTTAACCAATTGAACTTGTGGTTTAATTTTTAATTCACTTAAAACATTAATTGCCTCTTCAACATAAATATCTTCTTTCAAATTCTTATGCCAAACTTCTCTTTTTTCTGCCAAATCTTTATCGGCATATAGCAAAGGCTGTTCATAAAGCGGTGATGTATAAGTCAAATCAGAAGTATATTCTGCAAGGACTTTATATTTCAACGATTCGGTTTTACGACTTTCCAAATCATTTTTATACGTTTCATAATCCAAATACACCAAACTTTCATCTTGTGAATTTTTCAGCCACTTTGCATTTTCATCTATTAATTTGAAATATTTGTTATTTTCAATTCGTTTTTTGCTGTTGTTAATGGCAAGGTCATAATTTTCGTAATTGTTCCAAAGTGAATAATTGGCTGCAGGAACTTTATCAAATTTTAAGGCATTTTCCATATCGCGTTCTCCAATTTCCATATAACTGTACCTGCTTGGCAGCATAATATCAGAATGTACGCCTTCCATTTGTGTAGAACCGCCATTAATTCTGTAGAATTTTTGAATGGTGATTTTTAGGGCACCCAAATCTTCTTTTAAATTGTGGTATTTATTTAAGTCCAGCACGCTTTGTACTGTTCCTTTTCCATAGGTTTGTTTGCCGCCAATAATTACGGCTCTGTGATAATCTTGCATCGCCGCGGCAAATATTTCTGAGGCAGAGGCTGAAAGTTCATTCACCAAAACTACCAAAGGACCGTTCCATTGAATTTTTGGATCGTTGTCGTTTTTAATATCAGGTTTTGCGTCCCGATATTTTACTTGAACAATTGGACCTTTGTTGATGAACAATCCGCTAATTTCAATCGCTGTTTGCAATGATCCGCCGCCATTATTTCTTAAATCCAACAAAATTCCTTCAACGTTTTCTTTTTTCAGGCGCTCAATTTCCTGAGCCATATCCGTTGTAGAGTTTCTGAAGTTTTTTTCGTCAAAATCAATATAAAACTTAGGTAAAGTAATAACGCCAAAAGTTCTGCCGTCTTTTTTAAGAATACTCGATTTTACAAAAGTTTCATCTAATTCAACAATATCTCTGATAATGGAAACGATTTTAATGGTGCCATCTATTTTTTTGACAGTCAATCGTACTTCTGTTCCTTTTTTACCTTTGATAAATTCAATCGCATGGTCTAAACGCATGCCAACAATATCAATAGGTTCTTCATTTCCCTGCGCAACTTTTAAAATGATGTCACCAACTTCCAGTTCACCCGATTTCCAGGCCGGACCGCCGGAAATCAATTCATCAACCCTGGTATAATCATTTTTCTTTTGAAGTCGTGCGCCAATGCCTTCCAATTTTCCGGCCATAGAAATATCAAACTGTTTTTTTACATTTGGATCAAAATAGGTGGTATGCGGGTCAAATGTTTCTGAAATACAGTTTACGAAAGTTGAAAACCAATCGGAATAAGTAAGTTCGTCAATTCTTTCATAAAGATCGTTCATGCTTGTAAGCGTAGCTTCACGTACTTCAATTTCCAAAGCGTTTACTGGTTTTTTAACATACGTGCTGTCGGCCTTCAATTTATCTTCCTCATCGCTAATTTTGTCATACAAACGCGTAAGCGCATTGTATTTTAATTGTTTGTTCCAAATATTTACCAAATCATTTTTAGTTTTGGCGTAGGGCACTTTTTCCGGATCTACTTCTAAAGTTTCTGCCACTTCAAAATTAAATTTATTCGCCAATATTTCTTTGTAATAAATTTTAGATTCTTCGCTACGTTGCATAAAACGGTTGTAAACCAAAAAGAAAAAAGATAAATCTTCATTGTTGATTTGGTCATCAATTTTTGTTCTGAATACCGAGAATTCATCCATATCCGATTGTAGAAAATACCTTTTTGAAGGATCCAGTCTTTCTAAAAAATCATCGTAAACTTTTACGGAAAATGCATCGTCAATTTGTTGCGGCTCGTAATGGCCTTGCACCAACACATATTTTAAAATGGTCAATAAAACTTTATCTTTCGGGTCGTTGGCCGCATTTGTTTGGGAGCTTGTTAATAAGCTGAAAACAAAGAGCAAAGGCAATAAAAATTTGAATTTTCTAATCATCATCTGTCGAATCAATTGTTGTTAGTATGTTTTTGCACCTGCTAAAATAGTGCCACTCCTTAGTTAGACGTCTAAATTAACCTTTTTTTATAAATTTCTTGATAAACACCTGTTGTTTTATCACTAAATTAACTAAAATTTTCTGAATGTTTAATTATGTCGTTTTGCCTTGTTTTAATAAGTAATTTTCTATTTTATTATCGCAATAATAATCAAATAATTGTTTAATGATACTTTACAAAATGTTAATTTTTTATTTATTATAAGCAAATAAAATACCCTAAATTTGTTGCTTAATTTGAGTAATATGAATAAAAGACCTTTGATTTTAGTGACCAATGATGATGGCATTACAGCACCCGGAATAAGAACCTTAATTTCTGTGATGAATGAAATAGGCGATGTGGTGGTTATTGCACCCGACAGTCCGCAAAGTGGAATGGGGCACGCAATTACCATAAATGAAACATTGTATTGCGACCTGATAAAAATTGATGATGGACCCCAAAAAGAATACCAATCGTCTGGAACGCCCGCTGATTGCGTAAAGTTGGCCGTAAGTGAAATTTTAGACAGAAGGCCAGATTTGTGTGTTTCCGGGATTAATCACGGATCAAATTCATCCATTAACGTCATTTATTCGGGAACGATGAGCGCCGCTGTGGAAGCCGGTGTTGAAGGAATTCCAGCCATCGGATTTTCATTGCTCGATTATTCCTGGAATGCCAATTTTGAACCTTTAAAAGCGTACATCAAAAAAATTGCCTTGAATGTGTTGGAAAACGGATTGCCGGATGGCGTTGTGCTGAATGTTAACTTTCCAAAAAGCGAAACCTTTAATGGCATAAAAATCAGTCGTCAGGCGCGTGCAAATTGGGTGGAAGAATTTGATAAGCGCGTGAATCCGCAAGGAAAAACGTATTTTTGGCTTACAGGTAAATTTGTGAATATGGACAAGGGCGAAGACACCGATGAGTGGGCGCTGGCAAACAATTTTGTTTCTGTTGTCCCTGTTCAATTCGATTTAACTGCGCATCATTTTTTGCAAAAATTAAACGGTTGGAATTTGTAAATTAGCGTTCAACTCACTAAATCTAAGATATGAAAAAGGAAATTCTTATTGGTTTTTTGGTCGCTTTGGTGGCAACTTCCTTTGGCTGTTTTCTGTTTATTGAATTCTTTTCGCCCTTGGATTTTGAAAAAAGTTTAGCACTCATAAAAGAAGGTAATTTAGAGGGAAAAATTTTGGTGTTGGGTGCCATTGCTAACTTTTTTGTATTTTTTGTATTCTTAAAAAAGAAACAAATTTACAGAGCCAGAGGCGTTATTATGGAAACCTTTTTAATCGCTTTTATCGTTTTGTTGTTAACCTTATTTAAGTCGTAAACACAGATGAAGTATTATATAATCGCTGGCGAAGCTTCGGGAGATTTACACGGATCCAATTTAATGAAAGCGTTGATGGAGAAAGATCCTTCTGCCGAAATTAGATTTTGGGGAGGTGATTTGATGCAAGAAGTTGGCGGCGTTTTGGTGAAACATTATCGCGATTTGGCGTTTATGGGTTTTGCCGAAGTTGTTATGAATTTAAGGGAGATTTTTAAAAATATAAGTGTCTGCAAAAATGATATCCTAAATTTTAAACCTGATGTGTTGATTTTGATAGATTATCCCGGATTTAATATGCGAATTGCCGAATTTGCAAAAAAAGCGGGCATAAAAGTCCATTATTATATTTCTCCCCAAATTTGGGCGTGGAAGGAAAATCGTATCAAAAGTATCAAACGCGATGTGGATGAAATGTATGTTATTTTGCCTTTTGAAAAGGATTTTTACGAGAAAAAACACCATTTTCCGGTGCATTTTGTGGGACATCCATTAATTGATGCCATTGCCGATAGAACCCAAATGGATGAAAATACGTTTCGGGAATTACACCAACTCAATAAAAAACCAATCATTGCATTATTGCCGGGAAGCAGAAAGCAGGAAATTAAAAAAATGCTTTCGGTGATGTTAAATATCGTCGATAAATTCCCCGATTTTCAGTTTGTGATTGCCGGTGCGCCAAGTCAGGATTTTGAATTTTACGAGCAATTTATAAACAAAGACAATGTGAAATTCGTTCCCAACAAAACTTACGATTTGTTGTCGGTTTCTTATGCTGCAATCGTTACTTCAGGGACGGCAACACTGGAAACGGCCTTGTTTAAAATTCCGCAGATAGTTTGCTATAAAACCAGCAATGTTTCCTATCAAATTGGCAAGCGCTTGGTGAAATTGAAATTTATTTCGCTGGTAAATCTTATTATGGACAAAGAGGTGGTGAAAGAATTGATTCAGGATGATTTTAACGAACAAAATTTAGAGAAAGAACTTCATAAAATCATTGACGGTTACCAACGCGCTTTGATGTTTATAGATTATTACGATTTAGAGAAAAAATTGGGAGGCAAAGGCGCTTCCAAAAAAGTGGCAGAATTAATCATAGAAAAATCGATGAAATAAATGAATATTCCAGCGATTTTTAATTGTTAAGGTTTTTTATTTAGATTACTTGCAAAGAGCTTCTAAAGTATCTTCAATATTTCCCGGAGTGCTGACAATTTTCATAAAAGTTCCCATACTTAATTCAGGCCAGCTTACAGCCAATCTGTATTTACCTGGAAGCATAGTGGCTTTTTTACCCTGTAAAATTATTTCATACGGCATCGCGGCTACATTATCTTCGCCAATAATTGGCAAGAAATAAGATTCTCCTTTTGCTTTATCCTGCAGTCCAATGCCAAAAACAGCTACATTTTCTTTTTCATAAACCAGTTTATATACTAAAACGGTTGCGCCTTTTTTGGCTCTCAAATTGGCTTCTATTGTTTTCACGCCTTGTTCAAAAGATGAAAATTCATTAAGCGTAACGGCATCAGTAAAGTAAGGCATCATTACTTTATAATGATATTTTTTTAAATTTTCGGCTTTTACAGATCCGCCAAAAGATTTAAACTCTGTGCCAATTGTTGAAAAAGCATTTTTTAAATCGGCTGTAACTTTTTGAAAGGTACTTTTATAGGTATTGTAATTGTCGCCTAAATAGGCTCTTAAAATATATTCCGGATTTGTATAAGACATAGTGACTTTTCCGTTTTTTTCAACCAAACCAACTTTAAATACTGCGGCAAGCGCGCCCCTGTCGGTAACTTTTACAGCTGTGTTTTTCAAATCTGTTCTTGTAAAAGTAATCACTTTTAAAGTGCTTTTGTTTGACGGATTGTAAGTGCCTAAAATTGTAAAAGAATTGTTTTGTAAGGCTTTTGTGATTTTTTCGGAAGCCTCTTGCATACTCTCGGTTGTTTCACCAATTTTAAGATAGGGCGACAAATTTTGTCCGAAGGAACCAGAGCTAAAAATAAAAATAAAAAGAATGCTGATTAAGATATTTTTCATGATATAAATTTTATAAATCGATCAAAATTACCTTTATAGGAAGTGGTCAATAGTGATAAAAATCAGTCTGTAACAATTGTTACCAGCATTTTGGTTTAAAAATCATAACATAAATTTTACAATCCTATTGTTTTTTGATTAACTTTATCGGGCTATGATAAAGTTTTTGAAATTTATACCAGTTCAACTTACCTTCTTTTTGATAATCGGAATTCTTATTGGAAATTATTTCAGCATTCAGCCTATGCATTTGGCAGTTGTTTTTGGGATATTAATCCTATTATTTACATCGGTTTATTTTTATGCAGACAAGCAATTTCAGACCCCGTTTTTATTTCCAGTGTTTGTTTTTTTGGTATCTTTTTTTATTGGTTTGGGCACCATTACGTTTAAAAATCAACTAAACCATAAAAATCATTATTCAAAAGCGCTGAATTTTTCTATTGAGAAACCTGTAACAGCATTAATTTCCATTGAAAATATATTAAAATCAACCAAGTATTACGACAAATATGAAGCGGATGTCTATCAGTTAAACGGAGAAAAATCCATTGGCAAAATTTTAGTTAACATTCAAAAAGACAGTGCAACAAGTCAATTGCAGGTTGATGATCGCTTGGCGGTTAAAATGGTTTTCACAGAAATTGTCGAGCCTTTAAATCCTTATGGTTTTAATTATAAAAAATACTTGCAGCAACAACAAATTCACCATCAAATTTATGGGGACAATTCCCAATTTTTAAGGTTAAAGAATATCAAACAAACGATAAAGGGAATTGCTGCCAACATCAGAGAAAAAATAACAAAGGCATTAATTCAATACGGATTCAAGAACGATGAATTGGCGGTGGTAAACGCCTTACTTTTGGGGCAGCGTCAAAACCTCACAAGCGAATTGCAGCAAAGTTATATTGGTGCTGGTGCCATACATATTTTGGCGATTTCCGGATTGCACATCGGAATTATTCTGCTGATTTTAACGTCAGTTTTTAAGCCGATGCACTATTTTAAACATGGAAAATTAGCGGCATCAATAATCATAATATCCATTTTGTGGATGTACGCCATCATTGCGGGCTTGTCTGCTTCGGTAGTCAGGGCAGTGGCCATGTTTACTGCAATTGCGATTGCGATGCAGGTAAACCGGCCTTCAAGCACTTACAAAACGTTGGTTATTTCTATGTTTTTTTTGCTGTTGTTCAATCCGTACTATTTGTTTGAGGTCGGATTTCAGCTGAGTTACCTGGCGGTTTTCTCCATTGTGTGGATTCAGCCAAAATTATATCATTTATGGAAACCGAAATTTTGGTTCTTGGATAAAACATGGCAATTGTTAACGGTTTCAATGGCAGCGCAAATTGGTGTTTTGCCATTGAGTTTGTATTATTTTCATCAATTTCCCGGATTGTTTTTTGTGTCGAATTTGGTGATTATTCCTGTATTGGGAATTATTTTAACTGCCGGGATTGTGATCATCATCTTGTCAGTTCTTCAAATTGCACCCCAATTTCTGGTTGATGCCTTCATTTTTGTCATTCGGCAAATGAATCATTTTGTGGCTTGGGTGGCAAATCAGGAATATTTTATCATACAACAAATTTCAATGTCGTTGCTGCTGATGGTGGCGTTTTATACGTTGTTATTTTTTGGACTTAAATGGACAGAGAAAAAAGTTTTTTACCGATTTGCGCTTGTTTTAATTTCAATCGTAATGCTTCAATCGGTCTTTATTTATGAAAAATATGGAATTCAGTCCTCCAATGAATTTATTGTTTTTAACCAAAGCAAGGCAACTACTGTTGCGAAAAGAACAGGAAATAAGATTCGTTTCGACACTTCAGCAGATTCCTTAAAAACTTCCGCCAATTTTAAAATGGCCTATTTGGTTGGCGCAGGATTGGATGAAATGCAGCCATCAGAAAAAATTAAAAATCTGTATTATTTTAAGGGCGAAACTATTTTAATTGTCGACAGTTTGGGGATTTACAGGCTAAATTCTATAAAACCAACGATTGTAATTTTGCGGCAATCTCCAAAAATAAATTTGGAAAGATTATTGAAATATTTGAATCCGAAATTAATTATTGCGGATGGTTCAAACTATAAAAGCTACTTGAACGATTGGGAAAAAACCTGCATTAAAAATAAAACTCCTTTTCACAACACGTTGCAAAAAGGAGCTTTTGTTCTTAATAAATAATTTAATTATTCCTTGAATTCATACTTAAAATTGGTAGTGTATTCATTAAATTTTTCCTGTGAATTTAATTTTTTATGATCATCTTTTTCAAACATTTTTAAATAAAGTTCTAGCTGCGTTGGTGTTCTATAACCCGGCAATGGCGTAATAAAATCAGCCTTCTCATCCAAAAACAATAAGGTTGGGTAAGCTCTAATTCCAAAAAATCCAGATAACTCGTGTGCGCTGTTTCTGCCGTTTGAATTTGGGTTAAAACCAGGATTTGTGTATTTTTTTCCTTTAAAATTAACGGTTTCATTGCCTTCAGCATTAAACTTAACCGCATAATAATATTCGTTCATATAAGCGATTAAATCAGGATTGGAAAAGGTGTTTTTATCCAATAATTTACAAGGCCCGCACCAAACGGTGTAGGCATCAACAAATATTTTTTTAGGCGTAACTTTCTGTGCTTTAACAGCTTCTTCAAAACTCATCCAGTTAATTCCTTGTGCAGAAATTGAAAGACTGAATAAAGTAATTGTTAAAATAAGTATTTTTTTCATCTGTTTATTATTTATTTTATATTGGTACAGCTGCTGTTCGCCATTAATCATTTCTGTGTGTATCAAAAATTGTTATGGCTCGTTTCATCTTTATTTAATTTTATTTCTTTTAACGTTTGACGCAATAATGTTGCCAAATTTACAACCTTTTTTAAATTTATTTTACACCGTGCATTAATTTTTTCAAAACCGGATTCAACGATAACGCAATAAGACCAATGATAATTGGTACAAATGTAAATATCAGGAAGAAAGTTGAAATGTCATATTTCTCCGTGATAACGTCAATCATGGCTCCCATTTGTCCTGATGTTTTGTTACCAATGGCCAATGCCAAATACCAAACACCAAACATAAAAGCAATCATTCTCGCCGGCACCAATTTACTGACGTATGAAAGTCCGACCGGCGACACGCAAAGCTCTCCCAATGTATGAAACAAATAGGCAAATATCAGCCAAACAATACTTACCGATGCGGTTTTTGCACCTTGCGGAATTCCTGCAGCACCATAAGCCAAAAAGGCAAAACCGATTCCCAGAAAAAATAAACCGATGGCATATTTATTGGCCGGTTTCGGATTGTATTTGCTTTCCCACCATTTTGAAAAAAGAGGTGCAAAAGCAATAATAAACAAAGAGTTTAAAATTAAAAACCACGTGGCGGGAATTTGAATTTCATTGTCTTTTTTTCTTAAAACGGTCGCATCAATATTCGTATTAATCAATGCTGCCTGTTCGGTTGTTAAATATTTATAATTTGCCCCTTTTTTATCAATATCGATAATGGCTATTTTGTCGTTTTGCACAAAATCGTTGTCAGATCTTATCACTGTTGTATTGTCTATCAAAACTGCATTTTCAGGAATAATGGTTTTTGCAGTGATTGGAAAATCTTTCACGGTTGCCTCTCCATTTTCGTTTGTTTCAGTAACCTGATAGGTTTTATAGCTTATTTCATAGGAATACGTATTGAAATTAGTGTTGACTTTCCAAATAATCAATCCCCAGATCAGGATAAAACTGAATCCCAATACCATATTTGCCAATAAATACTTTTTAAAAGTTTGTTTAAAAAACAAAAAGAGCACCCAGGTAATAATTGCCACAGGCACAACAGTGATAATTACATCAACAAAATTAAAAATCGTTGCGGAATTTCCAGATAAGATTCTGCTGGTGTAATCTTTTGCAAAAATACTCATAGAACCGCCCGCCTGTTCAAAGGAAGCCCAAAAGAAAATAATGAAAAAGGCAAAAATCACCACGGCAAACATTTTGTCTCGCGTAACAGGACTATATCTTACAATTCTTGAGCCCAAAAGGTATATAAATAATAAAAGTGTAATGATGATGGTGGTACCTGAATAATCTTTTCCGCCAAATTCCAAAAAGTTAACCGCCCCAATTTTGGACAAAGGATCGTTAATAACCCAGGTTAAACCGGCAACAGCAACAATAATTATCAGTATTCTGTCTATTAAAGTAAAAGGATTTAATTGGTCTTCAACTTCGGTTTTATCATCAACTTTTATGGTTTTGTCTTCTTTATTTGGTTTTTTTCCAACATCACCAAAAATGTTTTGAGACAATGTAAATTGAAGTAAGCCCAACAGCATAAAAATCCCTGCCAAACCAAAGCCCCAACTCCAGCCAAGAATTTCGCCTGCATAGCCGCAAAGCATAATACCTAAAAATGCTCCGGCATTTACGCCCATATAAAAAATGGTGTAAGCGCCGTCTTTTTTCTCAGGAAAATCTTTGTACAGCACAGAAATAAAAGAAGTCATATTAGGCTTAAAAAAACCTGTTCCAATAACCAATAAACCCAAACCAGTATATAAAAAAAACGGGTTGGATTCAATGGCCATACTTGCGTGGCCTAAGGTCATAATAACCGCACCAATAATAATGGCACGTCTGTTTCCCAGGTATTTGTCAGCCAAAGTTCCACCAATTATTGGCGTTAAATATAATAAGGCAAGATAAGTTCCATACAATGCCAACGCATTTTCACGAGGCCAATCCCATCCGCCAATTCCCAAGGCACTCACTAAAAATAACACCAATAAGGCGCGCATTCCATAAAATGAAAATCGTTCCCACATTTCTGTAAAAAATAAGACGAAAAGTCCGGCCGGATGCCCTAAAACCTGTGTCTTAAAAAAGTCGTTTCTTGATTTGTCCATAAGTATTTTTATCTACGTTTGATATTGTTTGCAATTTTTTCAAATAGTTTGTTAACTTTAAAAAAGCCCAGGCAATGTAATTACCTGAGCTTTTTTTATTAAAATAATTGATTTGTAATCATATTTTAATGGATTCCTTTCATTGCTTTGTTTAAGAAAGGAGACAATACCAAAAGGCAAACTTGCGAAGCCCAATGTCGTAATAACTGCACCAATAATGATGGCGCGTCTGTTCCCCATGTATTTGTCGGCCAATGTTTCGACGATGATAAGTGTTAAATATAACAATACAAGGTAAGTACAATATAAAACAAAAGCATTTTTACTTGGCCAATCCCATCTGCCAATTCCCGAAGCACTCACTAAAAGCAGTACCAATAAGGCGCGCTTTCCATAAAATGAAAATCGTTCCCACATTTCGGTAAAAAATAAGATAAATAATCCAGCGGGATGTCCTAAAACAGGTGTTTTAAAAAACTTATCGGTGGTATTTTGAGTCATATAATTTTATTTTACTTCCTGCATTAATTTTTTCACCAAAGGTGAAATCAATATTAATAATAATCCTGCGATTAAGGCGTAAATCGCCAATTGGTAATACCCATCAGTATAGCCTTGTAATTTAGTGATTAATGATGCGTTTTCATCCGGAGAAGACATTCCTGCGCCTAATAATCCGGCCGCATATTGCCCATAAGCACTGGCGAGAAACCACATTCCCATCATCATTCCTGACAGTCTTTTTGGAGATAATTTGGTCATAATAGACAACCCTATTGGCGAAAGGCATAACTCTCCAAAAGTAATTACAAAATAAGCAAGAGTAAATATATTTAATGAAGAGACTCCATTTGCATCGGCAAAAAACTTAGTGTAATAAAAAACATAAAAAGCTAATGCCAGAAAAAGAAATCCCAAGCCAAACTTAATAACCGTATTGGGTTCTATTTTCTTTTTAGCCATTGCAAGCCAAACCAATCCAAGTATTGGACTAAAAATAATTACGAATAAGGAATTGGAAGTGTTATTTACAATATTAGGATTAATTTCAAAAAATAATAAATTATGATGCAAATTATCTTTTGCAAATAAAGCTAAAGAACCTCCGCTTTGCTCAAAAAACGCCCAAAACACTACCGAAAAAAGAATGAATATAAAGGCAGCAATTAATTTCTTTTGCGCTTTTAATTCTTTCTCTTTGATTGTTTCATATAGAAAATAAAAAATAGCTAATGGTCCAATGGTGTACATAAAATAATCCGTATAATCGGTGTTTTTTATCATCATAAATATTAGCGGAATACTCAATAAAGACCCTAAAAAAACCAGAATTTCTTTTGAGTTTCTTTTTGAAGAACTTAATCCTGACAATGGTGAATCCCCAATTGGTCCCAATGATTTTTTAGTTATCATAAAAGTAATCAATCCAATTACCATAACAATTCCGGCAGATAAAAAAGCATAACTCCAGCCATAATCTGGGCTTGTGCCAAGATACACACAAACTGATCCGCCTAGTAAAGCTCCAATATTAATTCCTGAATAGAATAACCCAAATCCGGCATCTCTTCTTGGATCACCTTCTTTATACAAATCCCCTACCATTGAGGAAATATTTGGTTTGAAAAACCCTGTGCCAATTATCGAAAGTGTTATTCCAAAATAGAAAAACTCTTGTGGGGAAAATGCAATAATAAAATTGCCCAAAATCATCACAAGGGCACCAAAAACGAGTGATTTTTTGAATCCTAGAATTTTATCGGCAAAAATTCCTCCTATAAAAGTAAAGGCATACACAAAAGCCTGAATCGCTCCGTATTTAAGATTGGCTTCCTTGTCGGACAATGACAACCCTAAGATTTGATCAGCCATAAAAATGGTTAAAACTCCCCGCATCCCATAGAAACAGAAGCGCTCCCACATTTCAACCAAAAATAAATACCATAATTGCTTTGGGTATTTACCTTCAAAGTTTTGAATTTGCTCTAAAGTTAAATTTTCACTCATAATTATTTGATTAAAAAACAAACCTACAAGATACCTTGTAGGTTTGAATGGTATAAAATTTTTTAAATAGAATTATCTATTTTCTATTGACAAATCCAATCCTTCAACGTGGTCATTATGCTGCATTTTTTGTAACCAAGAACTCAATAAAAATAATATAACAGCAGCAGCACCTGTCATTATTATGAACAACATAAAAAATTCGTATAAATTGGTAATTTGAAAACCTAAAAACGAAGGATAAACAAGAGGTTCTGTTGTTACTTCTGCGCCAGCTGTAGGTGGAATTAAAGCACTCAATGTCCCCGCAAATTTATTTGCGGCAGCATTAGCCAAAAACCAAGTTCCCATCATTAATGAAGATAAACGTAATGGTGCTAATTTTGAAACCATTGACAAACCAATAGGTGACAAACATAATTCACCCATAGTGTGAATGACATACAAGCCAATAAGCCACCACATTGAAACTTTGTCTTCAACGCCTATTCCTTTTACCGCAATTGCTATAACTACATATCCTAGAGCTACCAATGCCAAGCCAAGAGCCATTTTTTTAGGGGAAGACGGTTCTAGTTTCCTTATGTATAGAAATCCCCATATCATGGTAAATATTGGAGCCAATGCGATAACGGCTAAAGGATTTACGGATTGAAAATAGGAGGCCGGCATATCCCAGCCAAAAATTGTTCTGTCTGTTTGTCTATCGGCAAATAAAGTTAAGGATGCACCCGCTTGTTCGAAAGCACCCCAAAAGAATATAACAAAGAAAGCCAAAATAAAGATCACGATAATTCTGTTCATTTCAATTTTTGACAAACTTTTATCGCTTAAAATAATTATTGGCATTACCACCATTGAACCATAAATTAAATAGCTAATAATTTCAATATCGCTGTTGAACATTTGTTTGAAATTCAACATAAAGAAAACGATGCCAATGGAGCCAATAATCAACAATATACTTTTGACATCCAGTTTTTTAACCGGCAAACCGATTTCTTTTCCTTCTTCAGAAATTAAATATTTTTTTTGGAACATTATAAATGCCACTAACCCAATTAACATCCCAATACAAGCGGACAAGAATCCCCATTTGAAATCCATTGAACCCGTTATTAGTGGGGAAAAGAATGCTCCAAGGTTAATTCCCATGTAAAAAATAGTAAAAGCACTGTCTATCCTTCTGTCGTTCGCAGGATAAAGTTGCCCAACCATTGTAGAGATATTTGGTTTAAAAAATCCATTTCCTACAATTAACGATGTTAATCCCATCCACATTAGTGAAATACCACCTTCTGCTCCAGCTGAAGCGCTAAGAAACATAAAAAATTGACCAAGTGCCATTAACGCCCCACCAATAATAATACTCCTTCTATTTCCTAAAAATTTATCGCATAAATAACCACCTAATAATGGAGTTAAATATACCAAACCGGTATAACTCCCATATATTTGGGACGCATCGGCATCTTTCATCAATAAAATTTTGGTCATAAATAGAATAAAGATTGCTCTCATTCCATAATAACTAAATCGTTCCCACATTTCTGTAAAGAATAAGAAATACAATCCCTTTGGGTGTCCTGTTTTTACTGCTACTTCACTCATTTTTTATTTTGGTTAAGGTTATATTATAAATTATTTTGGATAAAATTAGTCATTTTTTCGTATAAATGAAGCCTTGTGTTTTTTCCGGTGTAAATTCCATGATTTCTGTCGGGATATATGGCCAAATCAAAGGGTTTATTTGCTTCCACCAAGGCATTTGTCAAGCGCATGGTGTTTTGAACATGCACATTGTCGTCGCCGCTTCCGTGAACCAAAAGGAAATTTCCTTTTAATAAATCGGCAAAATTCAGTGGTGAATTTTCATCGTAACCGCTTGCGTTTTCCTGTGGCGTTTGCATATAACGTTCCGTGTAAATGGAATCATAAAATCGCCAGCTTGTTACCGGCGCCACAGCAATGGCCATTTTAAAAACGTCATTTCCTTTAAACAAACAGTTTGCCGACATAAATCCGCCGTAACTCCAACCCCAAATTCCGATTTCATTTGCATCAACATAAGATCGTTTTCCAAGTTCTTTGGCCGATTCAATCTGGTCTTCAACTTCGTATTTCCCTAATTCCTTATACGTAACTTTTTTGAAATCTGCTCCTTTAAAACCAGTTCCTCTTCCGTCAACACAAACAACGATATAGCCTTTTTCTGCCAAATGCTGATACCAATAATCGTTGGCGGAATTCCAGGTATTGCTCACCGATTGTGATCCCGGACCAGAATATTGTGTCATAAATACCGGGTATTTTTTGGCGGCGTCAAAATTGCTTGGTTTTATTATCCAGGCATTGAAATCGCCATTTTTGGTGTTCAATACAAAAAATTCCTTTTTTGAAGTGTTGTAGTCGGCTAATTTTTGAGAAAGTTTGTTGTTGTTTAAAATTTCTTTCAGCTGATTTCCATTGCTTTGATGAAGCGTGTAAATTGGCGGCGTATTGGCATCAGAAAAAGTATTTATGAAATAATTTAAATTTTTGCTGAAGGATGCTTCGTTTGTTCCCGATGCATTTGTCAATCGCTTTTTGGCGGTTCCGTTTAATTTGATGGAATAAATAGTTCTGTTGATGGAGCCATCTTCAACCGATTGATAATACACGGTTTTGTTTTTTTCATTAATCCCGAAGAAGTTGGTCACTTCCCAGTTTCCTTTTGTAACCTGATTAAGTAGTTTACCTTCTTTTGAATAATGATAAATATGGTTAAATCCACTTTTTTCACTGGTCCAGATAAAACTGTTGTCGGTTAAAAAAGTCAGATTGTCCTGAATGTCCACAAACGCTTTGTCAACTTCATTCAACAATATTTTTGAGGTAAAATTTACAGCATTCACCGCAACTAATTTTAAATCATTTTGATGTCTGTTTAAAGTGATAACGGATAAAATTTCAGGATTGTTGGTCCATTTAATTCTTGGAATGTACTCATAATTGCCAAGATCCATTTTTGTGGTTTTGGCAGCGGCCACATTGTAAATATTTAGTGTAACAATAGAGTTTTTTTCACCGGCTTTCGGGTATTTGAAAACTTGCTGGGTTGGATATAATTCGCTGCCCACAATATCCATGGAGAAGGTTGGCACTTCGGTTTCATCAAACCTTAAAAACGCAATATTTTTGCTGTCCGCGCTCCATTCAAAAGCCCTGACGAACGAAAACTCTTCTTCATAAACCCAGTCGCAAATACCGTTGATAATCTCATTCTTTTTTCCGTCGGAAGTAATCTGAACCACCTCGTTGGTTTCTAAATTTTTAATAAAAATATTGTTGTTTTTGGCATAAGCCACCTTTTTACTGTCGGGAGAAAAAGTTGGTTCCTGAATTTTTTCTTTGTCTATCAATTGTAATGATTTTGAAGCCAAATCGTACACATAAAAAACGCCCAAACTCGAATGTCTGAAAATTGATTCTTCCTCAACGCCCAACAACAACTTGGTTTCGTCATTGTTAAAAGCGTAGCTTTCAAAATAGTTAATCTCGCCTAAATCTTTGCTGTTTACAATGGTTTCAACCTTTTCCAAGGTAGCGTAACTGTATTTATCAACCGTGGTGCTTCTGGTGTTTCTGTCGAAATTCAGCAAGGAATAAAAGTCGCCATTCATCGAGTTTAGCGAATTCATGCGTTCTGTTGAAAACGAGCCGTTCCAAATTTCTTCTAGAGCGATGTCTTTTTTTTGTGCTGTTGCCAAAGAAGTAATGGCAATAAAAATAATAAGGAGTTTTTTCATTTAATTATGAGTTCTTGAAATAATTGTCAAGTTTAAGAAAATTTTAGCAAATCACGTATGAAAAATGTCATTAAAATTAAGAATATCTGAATGTGCAGTATTTTCTATTTAATAAATTATCTTTGTGGCGTTCATAAAAATTAGTCAAAAATGTCAAAAAACGTTAATGGGTTTTCAAAATTGACCAAGCTTGAAAAAATAGATTGGCTGATGTCTCATTTCTTTACTAATGATAAGAAGGCCAAACAGGTTTTGTTGCAGTATTGGAATCAGAATGAAATATTGCAGAATTTGCACGATGATTTTATTGAAAATACATTAACCAATTATTATTTGCCATTTGGTGTTGCCCCAAATTTTGTGATTAACGGAAAAAAACACACCATTCCATTGGTTATTGAAGAGAGTTCGGTTGTGGCCGCGGCTTCTTTGGTGGCGAAATTTTGGAGCACGCGTGGCGGATTTAAAGCCACCGTTATTTCCACCACAAAAATTGGACAGGTTCATTTTATGTATGAAGGTGATAAAATGGCGCTTGAAAATTATTTCGATTCAAAAAAGGCGCAATTTTTTAAAGCTACCGAAGCAATTACGAAAAATATGCGCAAGCGTGGCGGTGGAATTTTAGCTATTGAGTTGCGCGATAAAACTGAGGAACTTGAAAATTATTACCAAATACATGTCACTTTTGAAACTGCCGACAGTATGGGCGCGAATTTTATAAATTCTTGTTTGGAAGTGATTGCAAAGGAATTTGAGAAAGAAGACATTCAAATTGTGATGAGTATTTTGTCTAATTATGTTCCGGAATGCTTGGTTCATGCCGAAGTAAGTTGCAATGTGGAAGATTTATATGCCGAAAATTCAACAGCGTTGGCACAAAAATTTGTGCAAGCCATACAAATTGCCAATGCGGAACCTCACAGGGCCGTTACCCATAACAAAGGAATTATGAACGGCGTTGACGCCGTTGTAATCGCTACCGGAAACGATTTTAGGGCGATTGAAGCCGGAGTTCACGCTTTTGCCGCGCGCTCAGGAAAATATAAAAGCCTGACAAATGCCAGCATCGAAAACGGAATTTTTAAGTTTTGGATTGATATTCCTTTGGCTGTGGGAACTGTGGGCGGATTGACTTCCTTGCATCCTTTATCGAAATTATCCTTGCAATTGTTGGGAAATCCTTCCGCAAAAGAATTGATGGAAATTATTGCAGTGGCCGGTTTGGCGCAAAATTTTGCTGCTCTACGCGCATTGACAACCGCCGGAATCCAAAAAGGCCATATGAAAATGCACCTGACAAATA
>CAMDPE010000019.1 GCA_945903795.1 Lutibacter flavus
TTCTAGAACCCATTCTTCAGCCCAATAAAAATCGATTTGTGATTTTTCCAATTCAACATCAAGATATATGGGAATGGTATAAAAAACAGGAAGCGAGCATTTGGACAGCGGAAGAAATTGATTTGCATCAGGATGTGATTGACTGGGAAACAAAATTAAATGATGACGAGCGTTATTTTATCAAACATATTCTGGCGTTTTTCGCGGCGTCTGATGGCATCGTAAACGAAAATTTGGCTGAGAATTTTGTGAGCGAAGTACAATATTCCGAAGCAAAATTCTTTTATGGTTTTCAGATAATGATGGAAAATATCCATTCTGAAGTGTATTCGTTGCTCATAGACACTTATGTTAAAAATGAAGATGAAAAAGACCAATTGTTTAATGCCATTGATGTTTTTCCCGCCATTAAAGAAAAAGCGGATTGGGCGTTAAAATGGATTGAAAGTCCAAGTTTTGCAGAGCGACTAATCGCATTTGCAGCAGTTGAAGGCATCTTTTTCTCGGGAAGTTTTTGTTCCATATTTTGGCTGAAAAAGAGAGGTTTAATGCCCGGATTGACTTTTTCAAACGAATTGATTTCACGCGATGAAGGCTTGCACTGCGATTTTGCGATTCACTTGCATAACAACCATATCGTAAATAAAGTTCCAAAAGAACGGATTACAGAAATTTTAACCAATGCCCTGGATATTGAACGCAAATTTATTACAGAATCATTGCCGGCAAGTTTAATTGGCATGAACGCCAAATTAATGTCGCAATATCTGGAATTTGTGACGGACCGATTATTGACGGAATTTAATTGTGATAAAGTTTATAATTCAACAAATCCGTTCGATTTTATGGAAATGATTTCTTTGGAAGGCAAAA
Organism: Lutibacter flavus; assembly: GCA_945903795.1. Lineage (GTDB taxonomy): Bacteria > Bacteroidota > Bacteroidia > Flavobacteriales > Flavobacteriaceae > Lutibacter > Lutibacter flavus_A. The sequence continues at coordinate 874 of CAMDPE010000019.1, forward strand.
CAAATTTCTTTGAAAAACGCGTTTCAGAATATCAAAAAGCCGGCGTAAAAAGTGGCACCGGAACAGGAAGCATCAGTTTTGATGCGGAATTTTAACGAATTACGAATTACGATTTTTGATTTATAATTATTAAAGAATTAGTAAATCAAAAATATTTCAGAAACTAACTAACTAAATATAGCTAAAAAATATGTTTGTACTAAAAAGAGACGGCAAAAAAGAGCCGGTGATGTTTGATAAAATCACTGCCAGGGTTCGAAATATGTGTTATGGATTGAGCAGTTACGTTGATCCCGTTAAAGTGGCTATGCGCGTCATTGAAGGATTGTATGACGGTGTTTCAACTTCTGAACTTGACAATTTAGCCGCAGAAACCGCAGCAACCATGACGGTGCAACATCCCGATTACGCTAAGCTTGCAGCGCGTATTGCTGTTTCAAACTTACATAAAAATACCAAAAAGGTTTTTTCTGAAGTGATGGCCGATTTGTACAATTACGTAAATCCGCGCACCGGAAAAAAAGCACCATTGTTATCAGATGAAACCTATAATGTGATTATGGCCAATGCTGAAAAAATTGATTCCACAATTATTTACAATAGAGATTTTGGCTATGATTATTTCGGATTCAAAACACTGGAACGTTCTTATTTATTGAAATTAAATGGCGAAATAGCCGAACGTCCACAACATATGTTAATGCGTGTTGCCATTGGAATTCATCAGGAAGATATTGATGAAGCCATTGAAACGTATGAATTAATGTCAAAAAAATTCTTCACGCACGCCACCCCAACGCTTTTTAATGCAGGAACGCCAAAACCCCAAATGTCATCCTGTTTCTTATTGCAAATTCAAGATGATAGTATTGACGGAATTTACGACACCCTAAAACAAACCGCGCAAATCTCGCAATCTGCCGGCGGCATCGGATTGTCAATTCACAATGTACGCGCCACAGGTTCTTATATTCGCGGAACAAACGGAACTTCAAACGGTATTGTGCCAATGTTAAAGGTATTTAACGATACGGCCCGTTATGTGGATCAGGGCGGCGGAAAACGAAAAGGTTCTTTTGCCATTTATATGGAACCTTGGCACGCCGATGTTTTTGATTTTCTTGATTTGCGTAAAAATACAGGTGCTGAAGAAAATCGTGCCCGGGATTTGTTTTATGCGATGTGGATTCCCGATTTATTTATGAAGCGCGTTGAAGAAAACGGCGATTGGACGCTGATGTGTCCAAATGAATGTCCGCATTTGTTTGATACTTACGGTGAGGAATTTGAAAAATTATATACGGGTTACGAAAAAGTAGGCAAAGGACGTAAAACCATCAAAGCGAGGTTGCTATGGGAAAAAATATTGGAAGCTCAAATTGAAACCGGGAATCCGTATATGTTATATAAAGATGCCGCCAACCGAAAATCAAACCAAAAGAATTTGGGAACCATCCGTTCTTCAAATTTGTGCACTGAAATTATGGAGTACACGGCAAAAGATGAGGTTGCGGTTTGTAACCTGGCATCTATTGCGCTACCTATGTTTATAGATGAAGATGAAAACGGAACCAAGTTTTTTAATCATCAAAAACTGCATAAAATCACCAAAAAAATTACCCGAAATTTAGATACGGTAATTGATCGAAATTATTATCCGGTAAAAGAAGCCGAAAACTCGAATTTTAGACACAGACCAATCGGACTTGGTGTTCAAGGTTTGGCCGATGCCTTTATTATACTACGTTTGCCATTTACCAGTGATGAAGCCAAAAAACTAAACGAAGAAATTTTTGAAACCATTTATTTTGCCGCCGTAACTTCTTCTATGGAAATTGCAAAAGCAAAAGAACCTTATTCTTCATTTAAAGGTTCGCCAATGTCACTAGGCGAATTCCAGTTTAATATGTGGGGCGTTTCGGAAGATGAGTTAAGCGGAAGATGGGACTGGAAAGCATTGCGTAAAAAAGTAATCAAAAATGGCGTTAGAAATTCGTTGCTGGTGGCGCCGATGCCAACCGCCTCAACTTCCCAAATATTGGGAAACAACGAAGCTTTTGAACCATACACTTCAAATATTTATACCCGAAGGGTTTTAAGCGGGGAATTTATTGTGGTGAACAAACATTTGTTGGAAGATTTGGTTGATCTCGGTTTGTGGGACAATGAAATGAAAGAAGCCATTATGCGTGCCAACGGATCTGTTCAGCAGATAGACATTATTCCCCAAGAATTAAAAGATCTGTATAAAACTGTTTGGGAAATGAGCATGAAAGATATTATAGACATGTCTCGCCAACGCGGTTATTTCATAGATCAGTCACAATCGTTAAACCTGTTTATGCAAGATGCCAATTACGCCAAATTAACGTCGATGCATTTTTATGCCTGGAAATCGGGCTTGAAAACTGGCATGTACTATTTGCGGACAAAAAGTGCCGTAAATGCTACACAATTTACCGTTTCAAAGAAGAAAATTGAAGAAGAATTACCGCTCACACCAGAAGAATTAAGGCAAATGATTTTACAATCAAAAGAGAATCCCGATGATTGCGAAATGTGCGGATCATAACTTTAAAAACCCATTATTTTTTAAAGAAACCTCAACCTTTATGTTAAAAGTTGTGGTTTTTTTATTTTAAATAACGAGGGAAGTTGCTATACTTGAGTAGATTAGTTTAATGTTTGTGCAAAATCCTGTAAAATTGACAATCAATTAGATATGCTTTTTAAAGGAGTGATAATTGTCAGTGTTAAATAAAATTTAAAACGTATTTTTGGCAAAATTTAACACCAAAATAATGGGAGATTTTTACATTTTAATGATTGTTGCACTAGTCGTATTGGCAGTTGTTGATTTGGTCGTGGGCGTTAGTAACGATGCCGTAAACTTTTTAAATTCGGCGATTGGGTCCAAAGCAATTTCAATGCGAACAATTATGATTGTGGCAAGTTTGGGCGTATTTGCTGGGGCCATATTTTCTAGCGGGATGATGGAAGTTGCCAGAAAAGGCATTTTTATTCCAAGTGAATTTTACTTTGATGAAATTATGATTATTTTCATGGCGGTAATGATTACGGATGTTTTACTGCTGGATTTATTTAACTCCCTCGGATTGCCGACATCCACCACCGTTTCATTGGTTTTTGAATTATTGGGTGCGGCCGTGGTTATGGCTTTAATAAAAATATATGCCTCCGATTCTGAAACGATTTTAAATCTTGGGAAATATATCAACTCCGATTCTGCATTGAGAATTATTTCCGGAATATTAATGTCGGTAGTCATCGCCTTTTCCGTAGGGTCATTTGTTCAATATTTTTCACGTTTGTTGTTTTCTTTTCATTACGAGAAAAAGATGAAATATATTGGAACTATCTTTGGAAGTGCCGCATTAACCGCCATTACCTATTTTATTTTTATCAATGGTTTGCACGGCACTCCTTTTGCCAGTCAAATTTCTAAATTATTAGAAGGAAATGCACTTTATATTGTATTGGGCAGTTTTATTTTTTGGTTGATTTTTTCATCATTATTTTCTTTTATTTTTAAAAAAAATAATCTTGTTTTAGTTATTATTATTGGCACATTCGGACTTGCTTTGGCTTTTGCCGGAAACGATTTGGTGAACTTTATTGGTGTGCCAATGGCAGCGTGGCATTCTTATGAGGCCTGGTCTGCTTCGGGAATTGCAGCCAACGAATTTTCTATGGAAATTTTAGGCGCAAAAGTTCCTACAGAAACAGGACTATTGTTTGTGGCCGGAGCAATTATGGTGCTCACGTTATGGTTTTCAAAAAAAGCAAAAACCGTAACAGAAACCGAAATCGGATTGGCAAGACAAGGTGATGGTCACGAAAAATTTCAGGCTAATTTTTTATCTCGTTTTATTGTTCGAGGATCATTAAGCGTTGGCACTGCAATTAACTTTTTTTTACCTTTAAGAATGCAGGAAAAAATTAATGGCCAGTTTTTAAAACCAGTCATAACTTTGCCAAAAGACAAATCGTATGAGTTGCCGGCTTTTGATATGATCAGGGCTTCTGTAAATTTGATGGTGTCCGGAATATTAATATCCGTCGCAACCTCCTATAAATTACCATTATCAACCACCTATGTAACTTTTATGGTCGCCATGGGAACTTCATTGGCAGACAGGGCTTGGGACAGAGAGAGTGCCGTTTTTAGAGTTGCTGGTGTTATGAATGTAATTTTCGGATGGTTTTCAACAGCATTCATTGCGTTTGTATCTGCTGGCGTTTTTGTATATTTTATTAATTTGGGAGGAGCTCCGGTAATTGCAATTTTGTTGTTGCTGGCTGGTTTTTTATTGGTGAGAAGCACCATTAATCATTCTAAAAGAACCAAAGTAGAAAAGAAGAAAAGCTATATTGACCGAGCCGAATTAATTACCATTAATGAAGTGATTAACGAAAGCTCCGACCATATTTCCGAAGTGATAAGACGCGTAAATAAATTATACACAAACGTAGTCAATGATTTAGGTTTACACGATTTAAAAAAACTTTCTAAAACTGAAAAGCATGTTAAAAAGCTGAATAAAGAAGTAAATGTACTTAAAGAGGATGTGTTTTATTTCATCAGATCACTTCATGAAACCTCTGTTGAAGCTAGTAGATTTTACATTTTGGTATTGGGATATTTACAGGACATTACACAATCTATTGAATATATTTCAACAACAAGCTATAAACACGTCAGCAACAACCATAAAAATTTAAAGAAATCCCAAATAGGCGATTTAACGATTATTAGTGAAAAATTGATTGTTTTATTCGATAAAATTGAGGCCGATTTCAATAAAAAAGATTTTAATAATTTGGCAGCGATAATTGCCGAAAAACAAGCCTTGTTTGACCATCTTTCCTTGTCTATCGACAAGCAAATATCGCGAATCAGAACAGAGGAATCAAGTCCGAAAAACACCACATTGTATTTTGGAATTTTACTGGAAACCAAAGACTTAATATCGGCTTTAATGAATTTGTTAGAGTTGTATCAGGAGTTTTATATCCTTGGAAAAAAAGTATAAATAATGAAAATTAAACTTTTCTAATTTTTATAAAAGCAAAATTTTTTTAAATTAAAAAAACCTGATCAATCAAATGAACAGGTTTTTTTGATTTAAGTGTGAGGTTTAATTATTTAACAATAAATTCAATCACTTCAAAAAATTACTTTTTCTTTTTATGCTTTAAAATTTCTGCATCAATAAAGTAGATAATGCTTTCGGAGATATTTTTGAGCAAGTCGCCAATTTTTTCAAATTTTTTCATCACCATCAGTGCCATTAAGTATTGACGAATTAATTCAGGATTTTTAACCGCATCTTCGGCAACAATTTCAAAAGCGTTTGCATTTATTGAATTGATAATTTTATCTTTTTTGAATACTTTTCGGGCCACTTTTAAATTTTCATTGATAAAAGCATTTTCCACATCTTTAAACATGCTTTCCAGCGTTTCAAACATGAGGTTAAATTGCAATCTTTCAACAAGCTCCGGAACCAGTTTTTGGTTTAAATCTATCGTATGGTTAGCTATGTCAAATGCCTGATCACCAATGCGCTCTAAATTATAATTAATTTTAAGCAAGGCCAGTGCAAATCTTAAATCGGTTGCCACAGGGCTGTACAATGCAATAAAATGATCGGTATCCTTCTCAATTCTTACGTCGAGCGCATTGACTCTGTTTTCCTTTAAAATAATCTCTTCTGCCAAATCTGTATCAAAAGAAGTAAATGCTTCATACGCGAGTTGCACTTGATTGTGAACCAAGCTCAACATTTCTTCACCATTCTTACTTAAAATAATTCTTTGTTCTTCAATATTTATCATAACTTTTATTTTTTAACCGAACCTGCCTGTAATATAATTTTCTGTTCTCTTTTTTTCCGGATTTGTAAATATTTTTTTTGTTTTATCAAACTCAATCAATTCTCCCATATAAAAAAATGCGGTATAATCGCTAATTCTCGCGGCCTGTTGCATATTATGGGTAACAATAATAATGGTATAATATTGTTTTAAATGATGGATTAATTCCTCGATTTTTGCCGTGGAAATTGGATCGAGCGCAGAGGTTGGCTCATCCATTAAAATAATGGAAGGTTCAACCGCCAAGGTTCTGGCAATGCACAAACGTTGTTGTTGTCCGCCCGAAAGTGTTAACGCTGATTTGCTTAAATTGTCTTTTACTTCATTCCACAAATCTGCTTGCACCAACGCTTTTTCCACACGGTCGGCAATCAATTTTTTATCTTTGATGCCTTGAATTTTTAATCCATACGCCACGTTTTCAAAAATGGACTTCGGAAAAGGGTTTGGCTTTTGAAAAACCATGCCAACTTCTTTTCTTAATTGCTCCAGTTGTATTTTGTCTTTGTAGATATTTTTATCGTCAATTTTAATTTTACCTTCCATTTTAAAATCTTCAATATAATCGTTCATTCTGTTGAATAAACGTAAAAAAGTAGATTTACCACAACCCGAAGGTCCAATAAAAGCAGTAATGCTTTTTGGTTTAATATTCATGGAAATATCCTTAATGGCTTGAAAATCGCCATAAAAAACATTGACGTCTTTGGTTTGCAATTTGTATTTTTCAGCAATTGGCGCTTCTGTTTTAGCGTCCTCAGTTTTTTCTGACATCATATCACTCATTGTATTACTGTAATTTTTTTTGCCATTTATTTCTGAAATAAACCGCGATTCCATTCATGATAAAGGTAATTAATAATAAAATAATAATTGCAGCGGCCGCATTGTCAATAAATCCTTGTTGCGGTCTGGAAATCCAGTTAAAAATTTGAATTGGCAACACTGAAAACTGATCGAGCGGACCTTGTGGCGCAAAAGGGACATAAGCCAAAGCGCCAACAATAATTAAAGGTGCAGCCTCGCCAACGGCTCTAGAAAGCGCCAAAATAACGCCGGTTAAAATACCACCGCTTGATGCCGGCAATACTTGGTTCCATATTGTTTGCCACTTTGAGGCACCCAAGGCGTAAGACGCGTCCCTGATAGAACCGGGAACTGCTTTAATGGCTTCTCTGGTTGCTACGATAATAATTGGTAAAATTAAAAGCGACAAGGTTAAGGCACCTGCCAAAACACTGGCCCCTAAATTCATAATTCGGACAAAAACTTCCAGTCCCAACAGACCGTAAATAATCGACGGAACACCCGCCAAATTGGAAATATTAATTTCCAGCAATGCTGAAAGTCTGTTCTTTTTGGCATATTCTTCCAAATAAACACCTGCGGCTACGCTAATTGGAAAAGAGATAATCGCTGTTAAAACCAAAATCCATACACTTCCCATCAACGGTGTCCATATTCCTGATTTTTCTGCTTTTCGTGACGGCAAATCGGTAATAAAAGCCCAATCGATTCTGCTAAGGCCATCAATCAATATTCCGCCTATAAAAATAACCAGCAATACCAAACCGATGAGCGTGCAAGCAATTCCCCAAAACTTGAAGAGCTGGTCTTTTAGCCTGTTTTTTTGAACATTAGTCATATTTTTGTCGGAATTTTTTTCTGATTTGGAAACTCAATGTATTCAATAAAAATGTAAGCGCAAACAAGGTAATCCCTGCGGCAAATATTGTTTTGTATTCCAACGACCCATGTTGCACATCTCCCAAACTCACCTGAACAATATAAGCGGTAATAGTTTCTACAGGAACGGTTGGGTCTAAAGTAAGCCTTGGCTGCTGGCCTGCTGCAATCGCCACAATCATCGTTTCTCCGATAGCTCTTGAAATGGCCAATATAATCGACACAATAATACCGGATGATGCTGCCGGAACAACAACTTTGAAAGCTGTTTGAAGCCGTGTTGCGCCCATCCCGTAAGAGGCTTCCCGCAACGCTTTTGGCACGGCAAATAAAGCGTCTTCACTTAAGGACGACACAAAAGGAATAATCATAATTCCCATTACAATACCTGCTGAAAGTGAGTTAAATCCCGATAAACTGGGTATAAATTGCTGTAAAAATGGCGTTACCACCACCAATGCGAAAAATCCGTAAACTACAGTTGGCACAGCTGCCAAAAGCTCCAGTAATGGTTTTATTGTTTTTCTAAAACTTCTTGGGGCATATTCGCTTAAATAAATGCTTATGGACAAACCAATGGGCAATGCAACAGAAATTGCAATAAATGTGGTGAGTAATGTACCCGTAAGCAAGGGAAGAATCCCATAATGTTTTTTAGTAAATAAGGGCGTCCATTCGGTATCAGTAAAAAAATCGAAGATGGAAACCTCTCTAAAAAAACTAAAAGCTTCAACGGCAAGTACCAAAATAATACCGACAGTAACGGCAACTGTAATTAAAGCACTAGATAAAAGTGTTTTTTCTATGATAAATTCTCTGATTTTACGCATCAAAATTTATTTAAAACAAAATCAGATGTAAGATACATCTGATTTTGTTAAGTTGAGCTTTTGTTTATTTGTTTTTTTCAACAAAAGCTTTAAAGTTTTCTTTTTGTTTTGCGTAAAGCTCTGCAGGTAATTTAATGTACCCTACATCTTTCGATAATTCTGCTGCATTGTCAAGATAAAAATTAACAAACTCAATCACTTCAGGTTGTTTTATGGAAGAGCTGTTTACATAAATAAATAAAGGTCGGGATAAAGGACTGTAAGTACCATTGCTTACCGTTTCTAAGGACGGTTTCACAACTTTTTTTCCGTTATTTACACCAATCAAGGATAATTTGTCTTTACTTTCTTCATAGTAAGCCAAGCCGAAGAATCCTAATGCATATTTGTCTCCTGCAATTCCCTGAACCAATACGTGGTCATCTTCACTGGCGGTAAAATCACCTCTGCTTGTGCCACTTTTCCCATTAATTGCTTCTGTAAAGTAATCGAAAGTTCCTGAAGCAACGCCAGGACCGAATAAATGGATTTCTTCATTTGGCCATTCCGGACGAATTTGATTCCATTTCATAATTTTTCCTTGTGCTGCAGGTTCCCAAATTTTCTTCAATTCTTCCACAGTAAAACTGTCAACCCAAGTGTTTTCTGGATTCACCACTACGGCCAAACCGTCGTAAGCAACTTCCAGTCCCAAATAAGTGATGTTGTTTTCTGCACAAGCTTCAATTTCTTTGTCTTTAATCGGACGGGATGCGTTTGAAATGTTTGTTTCTCCCCTTGAGAATTTTTGAAATCCGCCTCCGGTGCCTGAAACGCCAATGGTTACTTGTACATCTGGCTGAACAGCTCTAAATTCTTCTGCAACGGCTTCCGTTATCGGGAAAACCGTACTTGAACCATCAATACTAATGCTTCCTGTTAATTTTGCAGCTTCGCTGCCAGCATCTTTTTGTTCTTTTTTGTTTCCGCAAGCTCCAATTACTAAAGCTAAGGACATCATAATTACTAATTTTTTCATTTTTGTCGTTTTTAATTTGTTATGCAAAGGACTGTGTTGATTGTTAAGTTTAGGTTAACTAAAAATTATCTGTATCCTATTATTTTCTTTATCTTAAATGAATTATAATTTAAACTCAGCATTTAAAAATACCAATGATTTGTTGTCTAAAGTTGAATTATCAAAACTAAAGTCTTGGTAATTTAAGGAGAATTTAAGTCCTTTAACAGGTGCATATTGAATTCCCGCAATTATTTGACTTCCGTCATTGGCAATATTCCAATCGTTTAAACCTCCGGTAACAGTATTTGAGCTAAGTTGGTCGTATCGGCCAAAAACTTCAAATTTTTTGTTGATGACATAGGTTGCATAAAATGATATGCCATCTAATTCATGGTCAACAGCTGCGCTCGAATATTTTTTTCCGTTGTTTAATTTGTTGTATTCCGTACCCAATCTCCAGTCACTTGCTTTATAACCTGCAAACAAAGACAATGCGCTAATTGCTTTTGTATCGGTAACTGATTGGCTGTCCATATATATTTTTGTGGTCAATCCTTTTATAGGTTCAAAAATTAAACTTCCGCCAATTTTCTGATTTCCGTCTTCATCTTGTAATTTTTTATAGCCTTCGCCATTGGAAACCACGAAATTCGCTTTTAAGCTTTTTGTTACCTTAAATTCAGCATTTACTCCTAAATCAGCGCTCGGTCCATAACTGTGTTCATCTTGAAACGATTTAAAAATATAGCGATAACCCCAAAATTCTTCCTGGTCATTAAATTGTTTCATACCAATTAATCCCATACTTAATTTAACACCTTCAGCCACTTTCCAATCCAACTGCGCTGTTTTTAACAAGATGGAATATTCGCTAAAACCAGCGTCGCTGCCTGCATCAAAAATAATTTTTGCAGAAATGTTTTTGCTGAAATTATAGCCATACCCAAAGTAAGAACGGTTTAATTCAAAAGCGCTCTTTTTGGTGGCATTTTGAGAAAAGTCATAATGGTAATTCCAAAATACTTTAAATTGAACTTCGCCGCTTGTCTTAAATTCTTCTTCAGTAGTTTGTGAAAAAGAAGAAATTGTTAAGATAGATACACTTAAAAATAATAGTAGTTTTTTCATTTGAATACTGGTTTGATTTACATTCGCCAATTGGCAAAAATTTTATTTAGCTTATAAAATTAAGATATTATCCAACAATCAATATTGAGAAATATCAGTTTTTAAATCCGAGCCCTTTTTAGACTGTGAATTTTTATTTAAAATTTTAAAAGAAGAATGTAAAAAGCAATTGTTGCTTTATGTTCATCCGGTATTAGTTTTTGTCGCTGCAAAGAACTTATTTGTATGTTAATTTAATGTTAAGCAGATGTTACCGTTTTGATAAAGTTTACAACATAAAAAAAGGCTGCCCGAATAGGCAGCCTTAAACATTTCACAAATTAGTTGACAAAAACTAAATGGATATTATGAAAGTCATATTTAAAACTTGTTTAAATACCTCGCAAATTTCAATTAATAAATCCTGTTTTGTGTAACCAAATCATTATGTAATTATTAAATATTTCCTATAAAAACTATAAAGGCAGGTTTATTTTTAAGCACAATTCTTTCAATTGTTCATCGTCAATTTGAGAAGGCGCATCAATCATCACATCGCGGCCACTGTTGTTTTTTGGGAACGCAATAAAATCACGAATCGTTTCTTGTCCGCCCAAAATAGCCGTTAAACGGTCAAGTCCAAAAGCAATGCCACCGTGTGGCGGCGCGCCATATTCAAAGGCGTTCATTAAAAATCCGAATTGTTCTTTTGCTTTTTCAGGCGTAAAACCCAAATGATTGAACATCAAAGCCTGGGTTTGCTTGTCGTGAATACGAATAGATCCGCCGCCAATTTCATTGCCGTTCAACACCAAATCGTAAGCGTTGGCGCGAACTTTTCCCGGATCAGTGTCTAACATTGCCATATCTTCAGGTTTTGGTGAAGTAAAAGGATGGTGCATCGCGTGAAAACGTTTTGTTTCTTCGTCCCATTCCAACAAAGGAAAATCAACCACCCACAAAGGCGCAAATTCTTTCGGATTTCTCAATCCCAGCCTGTTTGCCATTTCCATACGCAAAACGCTCAATTGCCCTCGTACTTTATCGGCAATGCCCGATAAAACACAAATCAAGTCACCTGCTTTTGCGCCGGTTATTTCAGCCCATTTTTTCAAATCGGCTTCGTCATAAAATTTATCTACAGAAGATTTTAAAGTTCCGTCTTCGTTGCAACGAACATAAACCATTCCCAGAGCCCCAACTTGCGGACGTTTCAAAAATTCTATCAAACCATCAATATCTTTTCGGGTAAGGCTGTTTCCTCCCGGAACCGCAATTCCCACAACCAATTCGGCATCGTTAAAAACACCAAAATCTTTGTGTTGCGCCACAGCATTCAATTCGCCGAATTCCATCCCAAACCGAATATCCGGTTTGTCGTTTCCGTATTTGCGCATCGCTTCATCATAGGTCATTCTTGGAAATTTTGCCACATCAACGCCATTCACTTCTTTTAACAAATGTCGCGTCAATCCTTCAAAAGCATTCAAAATATCTTCCTGTTCCACAAACGCCATTTCACAGTCAATTTGTGTAAATTCTGGCTGTCTGTCGGCACGTAAATCCTCGTCCCTAAAACATTTCACAATCTGAAAATACTTATCCAATCCGCCCACCATCAGCAATTGCTTAAAGGTTTGCGGCGATTGCGGCAAAGCGTAAAACTGACCTGCATTCATACGGCTTGGCACCACAAAATCGCGTGCGCCTTCGGGCGTAGATTTGATTAAATAAGGCGTTTCCACCTCAATAAATCCTTCTCCGGATAAATATTTTCTGGTTTCCATCGCCACTTTGCTGCGGAAAATCAAATTGTTTTTTACGGTATTTCTTCTAATATCCAAATAGCGATATTTCATCCGCAGCTCGTCGCCGCCGTCCGTTTCGTCTTCAATCGTAAATGGCGGCACCAAAGATTTGTTCAAAATAGTCAGTTCTTTCACTAAAATTTCAATGTCTCCGGTTGGCATATTGGCGTTTTTGGAAACACGTTCAATCACTTCGCCTTTCACCTGAATCACAAATTCGCGGCCCAGCATTTTCGCTTTTTCCATCATTTCTTTTGGCGTGCGATCTTCATCAAAAATCAGTTGCGTAATGCCGTAGCGGTCGCGCAAATCAACCCAAATCATAAATCCTTTATCGCGCGTTTTTTGCACCCAGCCGGCCAAAGTCACTTCCTGGCCAATATTTTCTAATCGTAATTCTCCGTTTTTATGCGTTCTGTACATCGTAATCTTTTTTTAAGGAAGCACAAATTTAGTGATTTAGCCGATAGTTTTTAAGGTTAAGCATCTTTTTTTGGGCGTTCCATTTGTAAATACAAATGTCAGGCTTTCGGCACTCGCGTTTTTTGCTGAAAAGCGCAAAAAAGCGCTCAAACAAATGCCTCAATCCTTAACGCAAAAGGCGCAAAAACGTTGTAACTTTGCGGCACAATAATCTATTAATATTTTTTAAATATTAAAAGCAAAACAATCAATGAACAACAATACAATCGGTTTAGAAATTCGACAAAAAGTACAGCAATACCAAGGTGAAAACGCTATTTATTATAAAAATAACGAACTGAAAACCTGGGTGGGAATTTCCTGGACCCGTTTTGGCGAAAATATTCAAAACCTCTCAAAAGCATTATTGCATTTTGGCATTAAAGAACAGCAAAATGTGGCCATTTTCGCTGAAAACATGCCCGAATGGATTGTTGCTGACATCGCCATTATGAGCATTAGGGCGATAACCGTGCCAATTTATGCCACAAATTCTAAAAATGAAGTTGCCTATATCATCAATGATGCAGAAATTGGTTTATTGTTTGTGGGAAATCAGGAGGAATACAACAAGGCGTTTGAAATTTCAAAAACCAGTGAATATCTCAAATTAATTGTCGGACTTTCAAAAGACATTAAGTTTGAAAATACCGAAAATGGTATTTATTTAGATGATTTTATGGTTTCCGAAACAAATGAAACCATCGAAACCGAACTTCAAAAAAGATATTATGAATCCGAATCAACCGATTTGGCAAGCATTATTTATACTTCAGGCACCACGGGAGAGCCAAAAGGCGTGATGTTAGACCACACCAATTTTACGGAATCTTTAAAAGCGCACGATTTTGAGCTGAAAGTTTCGGAAAAAGACGCTTCTTTAAGTTTTTTGCCTTTAAGCCATATTTATGAAAGAAGCTGGGTTTTCTTTTGTTTGCACAGAGGCATCAAGGTTTATTTTAACCAAAATCCAAAGTTAATCGTGGAGGTTTTGAAAGAAGTAAAACCAACTGTGATGTGTACCGTTCCACGAATTTTCGAAAAAATTTACGGGGCCATTCAAAGTAAAAAAAAGGAAGCCGCTCCGGTTAAAATTAAATTAATGGATTGGGCATTGGCAGTAGGAAACAGCTATCATAACAACCATAAAAGATTGGGAAAACCGGTGCCTAAAAGTTTAAGGATAAAGTATAAAATTGCCGACAAATTGGTGTTAAGCAAATTAAGGGAAGTTTTTGGCGGACGCATAAAATTTATGCCTTGTGGCGGCGCGCCATTGGCTGCTGAAATGGTGGCGTTTTTTCATTCTTTTGGATTAAATATCAAATGCGGATACGGTTTAACGGAAACTACCGCAACAGTTTCGCTTTTTGGAGACACCAATTTCGAATTTAATTCCGCCGGAAAAACCATTGAAGGTTCCCAAATAAAGATTGGCGAAAATGATGAGATTTTGGTAAAAGGCCCGGGCGTTATGAAGGGTTACTATAAAAAACCGGTTGAAACTGCCGAAGTTTTTAGAAATGGCTGGTTTTGCACTGGCGACGCCGGAAGAATTGACGAAAAAGGCAATTTAATCATTACCGACAGAATAAAAGATTTGATGAAAACATCGGGCGGAAAATATATTGCGCCCCAAAAACTGGAAACTGCATTTATAAATGATGCTTTCATTGAGCAAATAGCCGTTATTGGTGATCAGCAAAAATATGTGACTGCGCTGGCAGTGCCCAGTTTTGAGAACTTGATAAAATACGCCGTTAAAAATAAAATTAGCTTTAAGGACATTGAAGAATTGGTTAATCACAGCCAAATCATCGAAATGTTTGAAAAGCGGTTTGAAGAACTGCAAAAAGAATTTTCGGTGTTTGAAAAAATCAAGAAATTCACCTTGCTGCCTAAAGAATTCAGCATTGAAGCCGGCGAAATTACCGCAACTTTAAAGCTAAAACGAAAAGTTATTCAGCAAAAATATAAGGAGCTCATCGATAAAATGTATAAAGAGTAAACTGCAGGTTGCTTCAAAAAAATAAGGTGCAAACAAAAAACTTTGTAACTTTGATATAAAAGTTGAAAGCTCAACATTAAAATTCCCCTCTTGAGAGGGGTTAGGGGTGTGTAAAAAACATAATAAGTAATAAAAATTAGTAAATAGCGGTCAACACGAATCAAGGAAGCTGAAAATATTTAAATACTTAAAAAATTGGAATCGAAATTATATTTAGTGCCAACTCCCATTGGAAATTTAGAAGACATCACGCTTAGGGCAATCAGGGTTTTAAAAGAAGTTGATTTAATTTTGGCTGAAGATACGCGCACCAGCGGAAAACTGTTAAAGCATTTTGAAATTTCCACCCATATGCACAGCCACCATATGCACAATGAGCATAAAACCGTGGCCAATATTGTGCAACGCATTAAAAATGGGGAATCTGTTGCGTTGATTTCCGATGCCGGAACACCTGCTATTTCCGATCCAGGTTTTTTACTCACGCGTGCCTGTTTGGAAAATGGTGTAGAAATTGAATGTTTGCCCGGCGCCACTGCTTTTGTGCCCGCCTTGGTGAACAGCGGATTGCCAAACGACAAATTTGTTTTCGAAGGATTTTTACCCGTTAAAAAAGGCCGTCAAACACGCCTGACTTTCCTGGCCGAGGAAACACGAACCATCATTTTTTACGAATCACCGCATAAATTATTAAAAACACTTACCAGTTTTGCCGAATTTTTTGGTGCCGACCGGCCGATTTCCATTTCTCGGGAACTGACCAAGCTTTACGAAGAAACCTTAAGAGGAACCGTTGCCGAAATGATTGAACACTTTACCAACAAACCGCCAAAAGGTGAATTTGTGGTGGTTGTTGGCGGCAAAAAATAGCCAATTGTTAACATCAAACTTCTTTAAAATTTTGTTTCAAAAAAAATATAAAGCATAAAAAATCATAATATTTTGTTTTTTGTATTGTAAAATTATTTAATTTTAATTTATAATTAACTAAAAATCAACATTATGAAAAGTATCTATGCAATTTTATTTATGTCAATCCTCTTTGTGGGATGTCAGCCGAAACCCGACAATTCGGCAAATGAGGCTTTTGAAAAAAATTCAAAAACAGTGTTGGCCAATATTGAAGGCTGGCAAAACGAAAACACTGATTATTCCGTGTATGCTAAAGATTTCGCAATGTTAGAAACCGGCTTTGGTGCCCCCAAGGATTCTTTAAATTTGGAAGAGATGAAGGCAAGTGACAAGCAAATGTGGGCAATGTTTAATTTTAAATTGCTTAATTCACCTCCTGTTTTATTGCCGGGCGTTAATACCAACACCAAATTGCCTGATGGTTCTGTACGTCATTACAGCACTTGGGAAGTTACGGTGCCTGCTACAGATTCCACCGCAGCCAAATCGGGAGTCATCAGATTATATGAATCTTTTGATTTTGATGCAAAAGGAAAAATACGCTATCAGCAAGTTTATGGCGACTTTGGCGGATTGATGAATTATTTATTGAGCAAAGAATAGCTTTTAACAAGTATTAAAATTGAAAAGCCTTTATAAAAATATAAAGGCTTTTTTTATGGGCTGGTTTTAGTTCCCTTTATTGATGGAAATAGGTTTTTCTTTTCTTCCAAGCAAAAATACCGTAGAAATAATGCAGAAACCGCCTATCCAATCAATCGTTTCAAAGGGAATGTTAAGCCATAAAATAGCCAGTATGGTGGCTGAAAGTGGTTCGGCAGACGTCAATAAACTTGTTTTTTGTCCGCCAATAAGCTGCACCGCTTTTAAATAAAAATAAAATGCCACCAAAGTGCCAAACAAAATAATGAAAGAAGTATAGGAAAAGGTGTAAATATCCCAATCGCCTTCAACGTTCCAAGGGGCTCTTACAAAAGAAAAGACCACGCCGCCAGCAAACAATCCCCAGCCTATAATTACGGTTGAACTGTATTTTTTTAGCAAAGCGATTGGCTGTAAGGTATAAATCGCTAAAGCAAAAGCTGAGGCAATTCCGTAGAAAAATGCGATTCCCGAAATTGTTAAACTGTGAATATTGCCGTGGGTAACCAATAAAAAAGTTCCCAAAACCGCCAATAGGATGGCCAAGTATTCTAAAGTTTTTGGGAGCCTATGGTATTTAAAGGCGAGAAAAATGGCAATTAAAACCGGACCGGCATATTGTAAAATGGTTGCTGTTGCGGCATTTGAATGTTTTACTGCGGCAAAATAAGTGTATTGCACCGCCAAAATTCCGGTGATGCTGAACAATAACAATTGAATGGCGTCTTTTTTGTTTTTCCAGATTTTCCATAAATCGGGATTTTTATTATAACTGGCAATTAAAAGCAGCATAAAACCGGCAACCAGCATTCTTGTGGTGATTAACCATTCTACATTAATGCCCCTTCGTTGAAACAGAAATTGGGCAAAAGTCCCTGAAATTCCCCATAGTACGGATGCGATAATTGCCAATGAAAATCCTTTAAAATGGGCAGATTCCTGCATAAATATTGGGTAGCTTTTTACGCTGGTTTTTGTGATGCAAACATAAGCTAACAGGATTTATTTCAGTATTAAATAGGGACAATTTTTATTACAAAAGCAGCGTAAATTTTATTCACGCTGCTTATTTTCAATTTATAACTTTAGATAATATTAAATGGAGACATTAATAAGCCATTTCCACAATTTTTTCCACATCGCTTGGCGTTACGTTTTGGCGTTCTCCTAAACCTTTCCAGCCGCGTTCGGTAAAACGTTTTTTAATAATTTCGGCAGTTCCTTTGTAATCATCTGTGTATTCAGATAAGGCGGTTTTGATGCCCAAAGAATTAAAAAAGGTTTTTGTTTTTTCAATCCCTGCTTTCGCTTTTTCTTCTAAAGTTCCTTCGGTTATGTTCCAAACACGCTCTGCATATTGCGCCAATTTTTCCTTTTTGTTTTCAAAATTATAGGTGTAATGGCTTGGCAAAATAATCGCCAAAGTTCTTGCGTGGTCTATGCCAAACAAAGCGGTTAATTCGTGGCCCATCATATGTGTTGCCCAATCCGTCGGAACGCCTTTTTGTATCAAACCGTTTAATGCCATTGTGCAGCTCCACATAAAGTTTCCTGCGGCATTGTAGTCGGAAGGATTTTTCATAATTTTTGGCGCCACTTCAACCAAAGTCTGCAAAATACCTTCCGCAAATCGGTCTTGCAACATCGCGCCTGTCGGATAGGTTAAATACTGTTCCATCACGTGGGTAAAAGCATCGGCCAAACCGTTTGCAATTTGTTTTTCAGGAATCGATTGCACCACTTGCGGATCTAAAACCGAAAACACAGGGAACAATCCCGGTCCGCCCATTACCAATTTTTCTTTGGTTTCCCTGCGGGTAATCACCGCGCCAGAGTTCATTTCAGAGCCGGTAGCCGGCAAGGTAAGCACGCTTCCAAAAGGCATTCCTTTCAAGCTGCGCTCGCTATTTTTTAAAATATTCCAAGGATCTTCGCCTTCATAAACTGCTGCTGCCGATAAAAATTTGGTACCGTCAATCACCGAACCGCCGCCAACTGCCAACATAAAAGTGATGTTTTCACTTTTAATCACTTTTAGCGCGTCCATTAAAACCGCATATTCCGGATTGGCGGGAATGCCGCCAAATTCCACTACGTTGAAATCGGTAAGTGCCGCTTTAACCTGGTCGTAAACGCCGTTATTTTTGATGCTTCCGCCGCCATAAAGCAGTAATACTTTTGCGTTAGCCGGAATTTCTTCTGAAAGTTTTGCTATCTGTCCTTTTCCAAACAGTATTTTGGTCGGATTTTGAAAATCGAAATTGTTCATAATGTTAATTTTTAGTGATTTATACTTGATTTAGTCGATAATAGTTACCAAATCTTCTTTGCTTTTTCTTACTTTGGTAAGGTTTACCAGCCAGTCTTTATCGGCGTTGCGATAGCCAACAGGCAATAAAACAACACTTCTGAGCCCTTTTTCGCGAAGCCCTAAAATTTTGTCTACAGCTGCCGGATCAAAACCTTCAATTGGCGTGGTGTCAACTTGTTCAAAAGCTGCCGCAACTATGGCAATTCCAAAAGCGATATACGCCTGTTTTGATGCGTGAATAAAATTTTCTTCGGCATCTTTTTGCGGATAGGCATTCAACAACTTTTGTCGGTAGTTTTCCCAGCCTTCATTTTTTGTATCGCGAATTTCATTTGTTAAATCGAACATTTTGTTGATGCGCTCTGAAGTGTACGTATCCCAAGCAGCAAAAACCAACAAATGCGAACAGTTTGTCACCACAGATTGGTTCCAGGCCACCGCCTTAATTTCTTCTTTTATTTTTTCATTCGTAATCACCAAAATTTCAAAAGGCTGCAAACCGCTTGAGGTTGGCGCCAGCCTTGCAGCTTCTATAATGTTGTCAATTTTTTCTTGAGGCACTTTTTCCCCGTTCATCGCCTTTGCGGCATATCTCCAATTTAATTTGTCTATTAATTCCATATTTTTAGTTTGTAATTTATTTATTTGTTGCCGGCAATAGTGCCAATTCCTGAATTTTATCCGATTCTATTATTTGTATTTCAGGTTTTTCATTTGCCAAATGCATCATTGCTTTTGCAATGTTTTCGGCTTCTATGAGTCGGTATTTTTTGAATTTTCCTAGCATTAAGGGTTGCAGTAATTTAAAGATTGCCATTCCTATTTTTTCCATAGGCCTGTTTTCATTTCTGTTTCCGCCAATAATGGACGGACGTAAAATATAGGTGTACGGAATTTTTTCCGACAAAACGGCCTGTTCCATTTCGCCTTTGGTTTTGTTATAAAAAACACTGCTTTTGGCGTTTGCGCCCATCGCGGAAACTACGATAAAAGTCGGAATATGATTTTCTTTTGCCAGTTTGGCCGCCGCTGCCGGAATGCCGAAATCAATGTTTTTATACATTGTTTTATCGGGTGTTTTTTTGGCGGTTGTGCCAATGCAAACAAATACTTCATCAGCGGTAAAATCTTCCTTAAAATTTTCCAAGGTTAAAAGATTTCCAACAATTTCAATCACTTTTGATGAGGTGTTTTCAGTTTTCTTTCTCGAAAACAGTTTGATGTTGTCGTAGCTTTTATCAGCAATCAGTGCTGTTAACAAATGTTGCCCCGTCAATCCCGAAGCGCCTAAAATAATCGCGGTTTTTTCCATAATTTATATTTTAATGCTGTTCCAGGCCGAATTATATGCCTCGGTCAGTTTGTCTTCGGTTAATTCAAAATCACTTCTCTTTTGCATCGTCATTAAAAAAGCCAGCGGATAAATGGTGTAGGCATACAAAAGATACGGTGAAATATTTTTTATGATGCCTTCTTTTTGCCCGCGTTCCCACAAATCGAGCAATGGCTGCAGATTTTTCAGTCCTTCCTGCCGGCTTGCTTCATCAATCATCGTATTGATATTGTCGCATTGTGATAAAAAAGCGGCTTCTTCAACCTGATTAATTTTGAAGTTGGCAATGTTGCGCCAAATTAGTTCAAAACCTTTTTGAACCGACAAATCTTCTGTATAATCCTTAAAAGCATCATCGCTGAACGATGCTTTGGTTTCCAAATACAGCTTGTTGATCAGGTCCTGTTTGTTCTCAAAATAAATATAAATGGTTGCGGGAGAAACGCCTGCCATTTTTGCTATTTTCGACATTGGCGCATCGTGAAAACCGTTGTTGTTCACCAAATGAAGCGTTGCATTTAACAGCGCAATTCGTTTTTCGTTACTTTTTGTGCGTTTTGCCATTTTTATTTTTTTAGGGGTTTTGCTGAATTATTTTTGATTTTCCATATAAGGAAAATCAATAAAAACTGTATCGGAAGCCTTATCCAAGCAGCTGTTTTACTGCCAATAACGGGCGTTTCGGAAATCACATCCCAAATATGAATCGGCAAAAAAAGCAACAACAATACAAAAATTCCCAAAGCAGCAATTTTAGCGTACTTCTTAAAGAACAAAAGCATTCCGAATCCTATTTCAAAAACGCCTGAAATGTATACAACCGCCAATTTAAATGGCAAAAAATTTGGCACAAAAGGCACAAAAAAATCGGGTTTTAAAAAATGCTGCACGCCGGCATAGATCATAAACAATGCAAATACGATTTTTAAAACAGGCCAAATTTTTAAGGATTGATTCATAAATTATCAGTTTTATTTGGCAAAGATACACAAAATATTTACAAAATGAACGTTCATTCTTTTTGTAAAATTAATAGTCCTAAAAAAATGTTATTTTTGCAGCAATACAGCCATTATGGGAAACAATAAAAAAACAAGCGAACTTCATCCAAGCAACAAACACAACAAGGGTTATGATTTTACCGAATTGCGTGAAGCTTACCAGCCCTTGAAAACATTCGTGTTTGTAAATGCCTACGGCACCGAAACCATCGATTTTGCCAACCAAAAAGCGGTAAAAAGTTTAAATACGGCTTTGTTGTTTAAACATTACCAAGTAAAATTTTGGGAATTTCCCGATGATAATTTATGTCCGCCCATTCCCGGCAGGGTCGATTACATCCATTATTTGGCCGATTTGCTGAAAGCATCCGGCATATCAGAAAATGCAAAAGTGCTGGACATTGGCACCGGCGCCAATTGCATTTATCCGCTTTTGGGAAATGCGGCGTATGGATGGCAATTTACGGGAACGGATATTGACGCAAAATCATTGGAAGTGGCCGAAATGATTGTTCAAAAGAACAAACTGGACCATTCCATCAAATTATTGAAGCAAACCCATTCAACCCAGGTTTTAAAAGGGATTTTGAACGAAACCGACAAGTTTTCGGCCGCAATGTGCAATCCTCCTTTTTACGGATCACAGGAAGAAGCGATGATGGCGAACACCCGAAAGTTGACAGGTTTGGGAAATGAAAACGATGCCAACCTGCGGAATTTTGGCGGCAAGCAACAGGAATTATGGTATAAAGGAGGCGAAAAAGCATTTCTGCACACTTATTTATATGAAAGTTCTATGTTTAAAACGCAGTGTTTTTGGTACAGCTCTTTGGTTTCCAAAAAGGAAAATGTGGAAGGAATGTGCGATTCCCTTAAAAAATTAGGGGCAACAGACATAAAAATTATCCCTATGCATCAAGGCAATAAAATTACCCGAATTGTGGCCTGGACTTTTTTAACTGAGGAGGAGCAAAAAGAATGGAAATCCAGAGAAAAATAAGATTCAAAATTCATACAAAATAAAAAGAGGGACGCGTTACGCGTCCCTCGTTTCCTTCTTCATTTCAATAGCAATTTCCCCCTTTATTTGGAACCTAACAGCAGCATTTCGCTGATGATAATTTCGGTCACATATCTTTTAACGCCATCTTTGTCATCATAACTTCTTGAAGTTAATTTGCCTTCAATGGCCACTTCTTTTCCTTTTTCCAAATACTTTTCAGCAATTTCAGCTGTTTTTTCCCAGGCAACCACATTGTGCCATTGAGTATCCGTTACTTTTTCTCCTTTTGCGTTTTTGTAGGTTTCATTTGTGGCGATAGAGAATTTTGCCAATTTTTTTCCCGATTCTAATGTGATGATTTCAGGATTGTTTCCTAAGTTTCCAATTAACTGTACTTTGTTTCTTAACGTACTCATAAGATAAGGTTTTAAATTAAGTCGAATGTCATTAGTTCAATTCAACAGAGCAAATGTAAGTTGGGTCTTTTGTGTTATTCGGTTGGTATTTAATTACTTTCGATTGTAAATGTTTGTAGTCGCTTGTAAACGGATAATATTTAGTATATTTGACTTTATGCTACTAAAAAAAACTCAAATGATTGTCAATTTCAGAAAGGAAATTTGGACGCCCTTTTTCAATGAAAATTGGAGCGAAGAGGATGAATATATGGTGTCAAACTATGGACGCGTTAAAAAGAAAAAAATTTACGAAGAAAATTGGCGGCTGTCTCCAACTTGTATAGTTTGCAATTATGAATCTATAGGATATGCCAAAAAAGTTAAGAGAAAATCGTCCCAATTTTATGTGCATCGGATGGTGGCAATTTTATTTTTGGAAAAAAGGGAAGATCAAAATTTTGTTATTCATTTAGATTTTGATAAATTAAACAATGTTGCTGCCAATTTAAAATGGGCAAATAAAACAGAAATGTTTTTACACCATAAAAAAAATCCAAAAAAAATCGCACGAATTGGCCAGGTAACTACTTCAAAATTAACTGAAGGCCGTGTCAGAATAATTAAAAAGAAAATGTTGGATCCAAACCGCAGAACCAGGGTGCGCTTAATTGCCAAACAATTCGGCGTTTCAGAAATGCAGTTGTACCGGATTAAGTGGGGCGAAAATTGGGGCCATATAAAAATTGATTGATAAAAATGTAAGCTAAATTATAATTGCTATAATTAGTAGAAATTGCCAATAAAAAAGATAAAAAAAGTTATGAAAACAAAATGTTTAGAATGCGAAGAACCTTTTAGCGGTAGAATCGATAAAAAATTCTGTTCGGATTATTGCCGAAACAGCTACAACAACAAAGTTGACAAGGACTCTAAAAATTTAATACGAAACACCAATAACTGGCTTCGCAAAAACCATCGCCTGCTTACCGAGCTGAATGAAACAGGGAAAACAAAAGTCACCAGAAGAAAACTGCTGGACGGAAATTTCGATTTTAATTATTTCACGTCCATTTATACCACAAAAACGGGAAATACCTATTTTTATGTCTATGACCAAGGCTATTTGGCTTTGGAAAACGACTATTATTTGTTGATTAAAAAGGAATAAAGCATTTTTAAACCCAAAGAGCACTTAATGAATTTTGAATTATCATTATTGATTTAAAACGCGTTAGGGATTGAAGCGGAAATACTTTTTTGAGGTTTTTACCGAAAAAAAGATTGCAACGTAAAGCCCGACCCTTGCGGGAACGCTCAAAATAAAATGCATGCTTGACGAAAAAACAGCATTTAACAGAAAGAAACCCTGTTAAAATTTATTTTCCACTTCGGCGGCTTCCAACATTAAATAATGCAGGTCGGTATTTTTTATGAATGGTTTTAACAAGTCGCTTCCCGGTCCAAATAGCGCCAATTCCACATAATCGGCAGAATGGTCCATACTGATCCAACCCACGGAATTGTGCTGTTGTTGGATTTTTGAAAAAGCTTCGAACGGCAAATGCCTAGAGTTGTATAAACCGTCTTCACTAGCTTTTATATCGCTGTAATAGCCTAAAATTAACTTAGCTTCCTCATCGGTCGCCATAAAATTATTGGCATATTCTATGCGTTCTTTTATCTGGGAAATGGAAGTTTCTTTACCAAAACCGTTTAAAATCCATTCGTTGGTGTGTTTATAGTTGTGGATGCTGTCAAAATTTTCATTGGCATTTTTGCCATATATAATTCCAGGATTTGCGTTTCCGTGGTCGGTGGTAATAATAACCAAAGTTTCTTTGTCCTGTTCGGCAAAATCAATGGCGACTTTTATGGCCTCGTCATGTTCTGCCTGATCGTAAATTAAGCCGGCAATATCATTTCCGTGCGCCGCCCAATCCACTTTTCCCGCTTCCACCTGAAGCACAAAACCTTCAGGATGATTTTTCATCATTTCAATCGCTTTTTGGGTCATTTCACCCAAAGTCGGAATTTTTTCTGAAAGCTCTTTGTTGTTTTCTCTGTCTTTTGAATAAGGAAGTCCGTCATTGTAAAAAACGCCCAAAATCGGTTTTTCCCTGTTAGCGGCAAGCATTTCATTTCTGGTTTTCACCACCTGATATCCTTTAGCTTCAAATTCCTGATACATATCGCGCTTGTCTTTTCGGTGTTCAGCAGCGAAATAATTATTTCCGCCACCCATCATCACATCAAATCCTTGTGCTAAGTATTCTTCGGCAATGAATTCCTGGTCATTTCGTCTTTTACTGTTGATGCAAAATCCCGCCGGCGTTGCATGCGTAATAGGAACTGTGGTTACGCAGCCAGCCATTTTACCGGCTTTTTTAAACTTTTGCCAAATAGGTAAATGCGCTTCGCCGTTGGGGCTCATATTTAAAGCACCATTGTTAATTCTGACGCCACCACCCCAGGAAGA
>CAMDPE010000020.1 GCA_945903795.1 Lutibacter flavus
GGGTTACCAAATCGTTTTTCGGACTCACAATTCCGGTAATTGAATTCTGGCTTTGAACGCCCAAAGAAATAAATAAAAGTGCAACCAATAAATTTTTTAACATTTTCCTATTTTTTGTATTATTTATTCATAAATCACGCCAAAAGTAACTATTTTTATTTTTTACTTAAACTTAAACTTATGAATTTTGACCATAAAATTATATGGATTACCGGCGCGTCATCGGGCATTGGAAAATCCTTGGCGCTAGCGCTTTCAAAACAGCATACAAAATTAATTCTTTCATCCCGAAATGAAACTGAATTAAATGCAGTAAAGAATGCTTGTGAACATCCTGAAAACGTGAAGATATTACCGCTCGATTTGGAAAATTATATGAGTTTGTCCGGTAAAGTTGATGAAGCTTTGTCTTTATTTGGCGGTATTGATATGCTTTTTAACAACGGCGGCGTCAGTCAGCGGTCATTGGCAAAAGACACTTCAATAACTGTGGACAAGCGCATTATGGATATTAATTATTTGGGAACGGTGGCACTTTCAAAGGCTTTATTGCCTTATTTTATTGATAAAAAAGACGGTCATTTTGTGGTGATTACAAGTATTGTCGGGAAAATTGGAACGCCGTTGCGATCTTCTTACGCCGCATCAAAACATGCATTACACGGATTTTTCGACAGTTTACGGGCAGAAGTTTACCAACACAACATTAAAGTGACACTTGCTTGTCCGGGATTTGTGCAAACAAATGTATCATTAAACGCATTAACGGGCGACGGAACGCCACAAAACAAAATGGACAGCGCCACAAAAAACGGATTAAAGCCTGAAGTGTTTGTCGAAAAATTGTTAAAAGCGGTTCTGCAAGAAAAACAGGAAGTTTATATTGGCGGATTTAAAGAAAAACTGGCAGTTTATGTAAAAAGGCTGTTTCCTAAACTACTGTCAAAAATGATTCGAAAATTGGCAGTCACCTAAATCAGTTCGTTTTTCTTAAAATACAACACAATCGCCTCTTTCATCAACACAGTTTGTTCGCCCGATTTTAACAGCGGCAATTCTTCCAACACTTTATAATGTGGCCATCCATCGTTGTCGAAAAAATCAAATTCGTAGTAGCCAAAAGGCTCCAGCAAGCGGCAAATTGCAATGTGCATTAAATTAACTTTGTCGTCTTTTTTAAATTCTTTGGCGCCCTGTCCCAATTCCTGCACCCCAATTAAATAAATTATGGCATCTAAATTTAGAACCTCACCTTCACTAAAAGTTGCAGATAATATATTGAGAACTTGCTCCCATTCTTCTTTTAAATTTTTATCTCTTGACATTTTGATTCTTTAGTTTTTGGCAAATATACAAATCGATTCATGTATATTTACAAAAATCATTGGATGAATACATTTGATATTATAATCACAGCGCTTTTGATATTTGGTTTTGTAAGAGGTTTGTTTAAAGGTTTATTTCTTGAAGTTGCCTCTTTTATTGCACTCATTGCAGGGATTTATGGCGCCATTCATTTCTCTTATTTCATAAAGGATTTATTGATTTCACTGGTCTCTTGGGAAGAAAAATATATCACGCTGATTTCATTCGCCATCACCTTTATTATCATCGTTTTGGTAATTACTTTGATAGGAAAATTGTTTACAAAAATCGCTGATTTTGCCAGTTTGGGAATTTTAAATAAACTACTTGGAGGTATTTTTGGAGCATTAAAAATTGGGTTTGCGCTAAGCGTAATTTTATTAATTTTCAGTAAATTAAATAATAAAATTCCGTTTTTATCAGCTGAGCAACAAGAAAGTGCTGTTTTATATGAACCTCTTAAAAATTTGGCTCCAAACATTTTTCCTGAATTTGTAAAAGTTGAAGCAGGTGAAAAAGAAAAAACTGATCATACTTTTATTCAAAATTAAGCTTTAAACAAGGTGCTTAAATCTCTTTGATATCAGCCATGTTTACCCAGCCAATTTTTCCGTCGGCTAGTTTGATTTTTTTCCAATTGGAAAGCTCATCTAAAATAGTCACTTTAGTTCCTTCATGAAGTTCAAAAACGGGTTCGCCATCTAAAGAAGGTGCGTTTTTTATTTCACTTTTTAACGAAAAAATAATTGCACTTCTGCTTTTTTGAGTGATTTCGTAGTTGCTGTATGCAAAAACTACCGCGACTATCATCATAAAAACAGTTAAAATAGTAACGTTAAAATAAAATATTTTTCTTTTAGGAGAAGATGAGAAATAATACATTAAAAATATAAAAGAAGCTAGAAAAGAAGCTGTTACCGCTAAAATTGCCCAAGTATTGTAGGTTAATTTTTGAATTACATTTGAAGAAAATCGCTGCAAAAATGTTTTTGGCAAATCTTCAATAACATCTATGGTCATGCGCTTTGCAAAGGCTAAATTATTTAGCGCGTCCTGGTGCATTGGATTTATTTTTAGCGCCTTTTCATAATAATAAATGGAAGGTGCCACTTTGTTCAATTTATAATAGCTATTCCCTAAATTAAAAAACAAATCATCCGATTCTAATCCGCTTTTTTCAATGTTCAAGTACAATTCAATGGCTTTGATGTATTGTCTATTTTTGTATAAATCATTTGCCTTTAAAAACAATTCACTTGAAGTTTGGGCATAAGATAGATACCCAAAAAATAACAGCATCATAAAAATAAATCTCCTCTTCATATCACAGCTGTTTATCTATTTCGGTTAATATCTCTATCGTTTTTTCATACTCATTCTTCATCATAACATCGGTTGTTGGTGTGTAACGGGCAAAATCACAATCGTTTAAAATGGTAATAAACTGCTTGATTGTATTGTCGTCAACCCCTTTTTCTTGAAGCAATTCCGAAATTTTTTCTTTGGAAATTTCAGACGTTTCCATTTGAAGCTTTGCTTTTAAAAAGTTATGAAGCGCTTTTTCCAAAGCAATATAAAATGCTTCTTTTTTACCCAATTGTTTTTTGGCTTCCGACAAATATTTACGGGCCAGTTTGTTGGCATTTCTAATCTTATTTCCAAAAATATCTCCAGCACGTTTTGCCCGCTTTTTCCCTATAAGTATCCCAATAGGAATAGCTAAAAATGGAAGAAATAACAATAAATAAAATTCAACTGACTGCAGAAAATCATTTTTTGTTATAGGTTTAAGCTTGGTTTCCAAAGCAATAAATCTAAAATTATTTCCATTGGAAACCACATTTTTTTTGAAAGTGGCGGAGGAATCATTATTGGAAAATGGCAAATCTTTGCCTTCTGTAACCTCAACAAAAACAGCTTCTGCCAATATGGTGTAATATTTTTCGTCTTTTGGATTGAAATAAGAAAATGTGACTTCCGGAATTTTATATTTTCCTTTAAACTGTGGAACAACGGTATAAGCATCTGAAATAGACCCTCGCAAACCGCTTAAAGAAGTATTCACCTCTTCTTTATGCTCTGGAGTGTAGGCTTCTAATTCGGCTGGTGTGACTATTTTAGGGATTTCAAACAATTTTAAATTACCGCTTCCTTTTACTTCAACTTTTATTTGTGCTGCATCGTTGGCTTTTAATACATTTTTATCAACAGAAACATTGAACTCAAATTCGCCTACCGCACCAGAAAAATCTTCAGGCTTCCCTTCTTCAGGCAAGGCTTTTACCCTTACTTTTCTGATGGCTGATTCTGTTGCATAACTGATGTTTCTGGTAATCATATTTCCAAAAAAATCTCCTCTTCCAGTTGGAATACCTACTGAAAAGTCCATTTTCATAGGTTCAATAATTAATTCGCCAGATCTTTGAGGAATTAGCACGGCTCTTTTAAGGACTAAAAACCGATAATCCTCGCCTTTGTATTTACCGTTTTGAGCATTAATTTCTGTAACTTCAATGTCTTGATTCCAAAAGCCATTGTATTGTGGAGATTCACTCACCCGCCAATCGTTTACGCTGATGTTTTGACTTACAAATAATTTATAAACCACATAAATTCCTTCACCTACATACGGATTTAAGTTAGACACTTCAGCCACTAAATGAATGTTTTGCTGTGCGATATATTCTGGATTATTTGGGTCTTTAGGAATTTCTATTGATTTTGAAACTGTTAATTTAATGGCATTTGATTTTACAATTTCATTGTTATACTCTATGGATGCAGGTTCAATAACAAATTCGCCTTCATTTTTTGGTTCAAGAATATAAATGTAGGTTTGTGAATAGCTTGCTTTTCCGTTAATCCATGATTGGCTTACAGATGAACTTGGACCTCCCACCACTTTAAAATCGGTAAATGAAGGCGGCTTAAAATTATCTGCACCTTGTTTATCAACAGAAAACTCAATTCTAAAGCGCTGGTTTAACCCCAAATTGGTTTTACTCACAGCAGTTTTAAACTCCACCTGAGCCAAAATTACCTGTGAAGCAAATACTAAAATAGTAAATATGTGAAATCTTGCCTTTTTCATTTTCTACCAGTCCTTTTCATTTTTAATTTTTTGTCCTCTTGCTTTTTGGGCATTTAATTTTTTTTGTGTTTTATTTTATTCATTGTTCATAGCCTCCAGCAATTGCTTCATTTGTTCGGGAGACAACTGATTTGGTCTTGGTTTTTGATTCTTATTTTGTGGATCATCTTTTTCTTTTTTAGGATCGCCTTTTTCATCTTCCTTGTCTTTTCCTTTATCTTGATCCTTATCTTTTTTGTCCTTTTTATCTTTGTCTCCGCCCTCTTTGTCTTTTTTATCTTTATTCTTATCGTCTTTGTTGTCGTCCTTTTTATCTTTATTGTCCTTATTCTCTTTGTCTTGCTTGTTTTTCAATAATTTCTGGGCCATTGCCAAATTGTAGCGCGTTTCTTCATCTTTTGAATTGTTGCGCATCGAATTTTTATAGGCATCCACCGCTTTGTCATATTGCTTTTCTTTCATAAAGGAATTTCCCATATTATGAAAAACTTCAGCTTTGCTCATTTTGTTTGGCGCTATTTTTTCGGCCAAATCATATTGAAAAATTGCTTCTTTATTTTTGTTTTGCTGAAAGATGGTATTTCCCAAATTATAGGAAGCTTTTGCATAATTCGGGTTTTTATCCAATGCTTTTTTATAGGCAATTTCCGCCTCTTCAAATTTTAGCTGATTGTATAATTCATTTCCTTCTCTTACATCTTTTCTTGCTTCCCTTTCCAAGTCTTTTTGACTTTTTTCCTGAGAAAACAGCAAAGTTGTAAAACCTAATAATATGATGAAAATGCTATTTTTCATTGAATAAATTTAATTTTTGAACCCATTTTGTTTTCTTTTCAAGCAATGTTACATCAATAATTAACAACAATAAACCGATGCCCACAAACCACTGAAACTGATCTTCATAATCTGAAAATTGCTTGGTTTCAAATTCGGTTTTTTCGGCCTTTTCCAAAACATCTTTAATACTCGTGATTGTTTCTTGGGTTTTATTTCCATTGATATATTTTCCGTTTCCTGCGATTGCAATATCTCTTAAAATTTGCTCATTTAATTGTGTGACAACCACCGTTCCTTCATTGGTTTTTTTATAGGCAACAACCCTTCCGTTCTCCCTTAGAGGAATTGGCCCTCCATTTGCGGTTCCAATACCCACAGTGTATATTTTTATTCCTTTTTCGGCAGCTTCTTTGGCCAACTCCAAGGTGTTTTCTTCGTGATCTTCTCCATCTGAAACAATCACTAAAAAACGGTTGGTTTGTTCGTCATTGTCATAATAGGAAAGCGCACGTTCAATGGCATCATTTATGGCCGTTCCCTGATTGGAAACCATCTCTGTATTTGCGTTTTGCAGAAACATTTTTGCTGCTGCATAATCTGTGGTAATTGGCAGCAGCGGGTACGAACTTCCTGCATAAATAATAATCCCTATGCGATCGCTGCCCAAGTTTTCTATCACTTTTGTGATAATTTGCTTGGCTTTTTCCAAACGATTTGGCGCAATATCTTCTGCTATCATGCTTTTTGAAACATCCAAGGCGAAAACAATATCAACACCTTGGCGTTTTACCGTTTCTAATTTTGTTCCCATTTTTGGGTTTGCCAATGAAATAATTAAAAAGAACAAGGCAACACAAAAAATAGTTAATTTTAAAAACGATTTAAATGTTGATTTTTCCGGACTTAATTTTTGAATTAATTTATGATCCGCAAATTGTTTTTGAATGCGTTTTTTCCACCAAAGCACCAACAAAAACAACACAACTATTACAGGAATAATTGCCAAATAATAAAAATATGTCGGTTCTTCTATTTGATACATTTTTTAATTGTTGAATCGTTGATTTGTTTAAAATTATTCTTTTTATCTACTAACTTCTATATAAAACTTCTAAAAACAGTGTTCTTTAATGCAAATTCAATCAGCAAAAGCAAGCCGACCAATAAAACCAGGAATCTGTATTTTTCCTCGAAATTGTAATATTTAAACTCTTCCACTTCTGTTCTTTCAAGTTTGTTAATCTCGTTATAAATTGCTTTTAACTTTGAGTTGTCTGTTGCTCTAAAATAAATTCCGCCGGTTTGCTGTGCGATATATTTTAACAATGGCTCATCAATTTCCACAAGCGCATTCCTGAACAAAATCTCTCCCGATGTTGGGTCTTTTGCATAAGGAAAAGGTGCTGTTCCATTTGTGCCAATGCCAACGGTATAAACTTTTATGCCTTGGCCAACCGCCAATTCCGTGGCTGTTTTTGGATCAACAAATCCGGTATTGTTAACGCCATCGGTCAATAAAATAATCACTTTGCTTTTGGCTTTGCTTTCTTTTAATCGGTTTACTGCCGATCCCAGTCCCATTCCAATGGCTGTTCCGCCATCCAATTCTCCCCATTTAAGTTCGGAAAGCGTGCCCATAACAATTCGTTTGTCACTGGTAATTGGCGTTTGTGTAAAGCTTTCGCCTGCATAAACAACAATTCCTATTCTATCGTTCGGCCGCTGATTTACAAATTCCATTGCCACCACTTTTAAGGCTTCCAATCGGTTTGGTTTTAAATCGCGCGCCAACATACTTGCAGATACGTCAATGGCCATCACAATATCAATTCCTTTATTTGTTTTGGTGTTCTTGCTCATGGAAACCGATCTTGGGCGCGCCAGTGCAACAACTAATAAAGCAATTGCCAGCAATCTTAAAACATAAAGAAACGGTTTTAATTTCGACCAAATTGAAGGGTTTGCCTCAAATCCTTTTGTGCTCGAAATAGTTAATGCTGCACTGTTTTCTTTTCTGATTAAAAAATACCAAATAGCCAACAATGGTATCAGTAACAATAACCATAAAAACTGCGGATGTAAAAACTCAAAATTATTCCACTTCATTTTTTGTTTCTTTTACCGGTTTTAAATTTTGTAAAATACGTTCAGATAAATTCCTGTGCGCTTTTATTTCTTCAACAATTGGTTTCGATTTTGCAAATTTCACCATATCGGCGCTTTCTAACACCTCTTTTAATTCTTTAATAGTTTCTTTTGAAATTCCCAATTTACTCGACTCATTAAAATCATTGATGGTATCTATCAATTCGTTTGTGGTTGATTCCAATGCAGGAATATAAATGTCTTTTTCAATATAGGTTCGTACAATATCAGTAAGTTCCGTATAGTATATTTTTATTTTGTTTTGCTGAAGCAGTTGTTTTTCGTCTAATTCTTTAAGTCGTTGCAAGGCTTCCTGTATTGGAGCGACAACGATGATTGGAACTTCTTTTTTCTCTTTCTTTCTGAAAATAAAATACAAAGCGGCAGCTATGATTGCTAAAATCAGCAAAATCCACCAAAGCATCGGTTTGTAATCGTCGAATGTTTTTGGTTCGCTTTTAATGGCTTTTATTGGAAATAGTTGTTGTTTTAACGTATCCACTTTAACTGTGGCAACGTTCACCAGCAATGAATCTGTAAAAAAAGTTTTGTTGTTTATAAGTACTTGTTGTTTTGGAATGGTATAGCGCCCGCTATCGAAACTTGTAAGCACATATTTTTTTTCATAAGTGTCTTTTAAAGTATCCACAGGCAAAGATTCAACCAACTCCACTTTCCTCAAACTGTCTGACTGAAATTTTGGAAAAACGACCTTGCCGGTCTTTTTTACAGAAATTTTATACTGAATTTGCTCACCAATTCTTATGGAGGCAGTATCTATAAATGTTGACACCGGATTTTCCTGCGCAAAACTTATAAAACCAATTAAAAATAATATATAAACTAACTGTTTTTTCACCTGTTTAATTTTTATTTTTTAGCTGTACAGCTGCTGTTCGTCATTAATCATTCCTTTGCGTATCAAAATTTATTATGCTCGTTTCATTTAATATTCATTCAAATTCATTTGCTATTTAGCACCTTTTCGTTTAAAATAACCCAATAATTTTTTAACATAACTTTCATCTATTTGAGAGCTGATGGTTCCCGAACCGCTATGCGTAAAGGATTTTTCAAAATAATCTACTGACGCTAAATAATGTGCTTTATAGCCATTTCTAACGCTTTTTGAAGCGGTATTTACCAACATCGTTTTTCCCGTTTCGGCATCGCGCATTGGCACCATCCCTAAATTTGGAATTTCACTGTCGTGGATATCATAAACCCTAAATCCAGTTACATCATGCTTTCTTCCAACAATTTTTAAGGTATGTTCATAATGGGCATCCATAAAATCGGACAAAATAAAAACAATGGCTTTTTTCTTCATCACACTAGAAAAAAACTTAAGCGCTTCATTTAAATCTGTTTTTTTGCTTTTAGGCTTAAATTCAATCAGTTCCCTAATAATTCTTAACACGTGACTTTTTCCTTTTTTCGGCGGAATATACAATTCCATTTGGTCTGAAAATAAAAGCAAGCCAACTTTATCATTATTTTGAATGGCTGAAAAGGCCAGTGTTGCTGCAATTTCTGTAATGGTTTCGCGTTTAAATTGTTGCGTTGTTCCAAAATATTCAGACCCACTCACATCAACCATTAAAACCATTGTCAATTCCCTTTCTTCCTCAAAAACTTTTACATAAGGTTCATTATAGCGTGCTGTTACATTCCAGTCAATTGCCCTAATGTCGTCGCCGTATTGGTACTGTCGCACTTCAGAAAAAGTCATACCACGTCCCTTGAACGAACTGTGATATTCTCCAGAAAATATGTGATTAGACAAGCGACGTGTCTTAATCTCAATTTTACGAACTTTTTTAAGTATTTCTTTGGTATCCATTTAATTAAAGTTAAAAGTTAAAGGTTAAAAGTTAAAAGTTTTGAAAATAAACAAATCAACATTTAAACGATTAAACTTTTATTTACTGGGCATTTTTTGGGTTGAATTTAAAAAATTTAATAAAAGATTACACGACTCAACAATTAAACCTTTTATGGTACTTCAACTTCATTCACAATTTTATTGATAATGTCTTCTGATGTGATGTTTTCTGCTTCCGCTTCATAAGTAACTCCAATTCTGTGACGTAAAACATCATGTACAACTGCACGAACATCTTCAGGAATTACGTAACCTCTTCGTTTTATAAAAGCGTAGCATTTTGCCGCAAGTGCCAAGTTGATGCTTCCTCGGGGAGAAGCGCCAAAGCTTATCAAACCTTTTAAATCGGGCAAATTATATTTTTCAGGAAAACGTGTGGCAAAAATAATATCGAGAATATATTTTTCAATTTTCTCATCCATATAAACTTCCTTAACAGCTTGTCTGGCTCTGATAATTTGATCAATGGAAGCCACTGCATTTACAACGCCATAAGTATCATTTAAATGTTGGCGCATAATTAATTGCTCTTCATCTAATTTTGGATAATTAATAACCGTTTTTAGCATAAAACGGTCAATTTGCGCTTCCGGTAATGGATAAGTTCCTTCTTGTTCAATTGGGTTTTGGGTGGCCATCACCAAAAATGGTTCTTCCAATTTAAATGTTGTGTCTCCAATGGTGATTTGGCGTTCTTGCATAGCTTCCAGCAAAGCGGATTGAACTTTTGCAGGCGCACGGTTAATCTCATCTGCCAGTACAAAATTCGCAAAAATAGGTCCTTTTTTTATGGTAAAGTCATTAACTTTAACATTATAAATCATGGTTCCAATCACATCGGCCGGCAATAAATCCGGCGTAAACTGAATTCTGCTAAACTTCCCTTGCACTGCTTTAGCCAAGGTGTTAATGGCAAGTGTTTTTGCCAAACCCGGAACACCTTCCAATAAAATATGTCCATTTCCCAACAAACCTATAAGCAATCGTTCAACCATATGTTTTTGGCCAACTATCACTTTATTCATCTCCATCATTAACAAATCCACAAAGGCACTTTCTCTTTCAATTTTTTCATTTATAGCCCTAATATCTACTGAAACGTTATTTTCTTCAATCATATTTATTGTTTTTAAAGGCGTGAATTTAACATACTTTATTACGCTATGCAAATAGCATAAATATTTTTTTAAAACTTGTTAAAAATTGGTTAAAAATAGAGGTGAAATACGATGTTTAATACGATTTTAACATCATTTCTCCACTATTGAATTCTCCGTACGTAAAATGGACAATCCAATCACCGGTGTTGATGTATTTTGAGGTTTCTGAAAGCCTTATTTCAAGCGGCAAATGACGATGGCCGAACACAAAATAATCATAATGTTTTTCAGTTAATTTTGTTTTGCAGTATTGCACCAGCCATTCCTTTTCTTCACCCAAAAACTTCACGTCTTCCACTCCTGAAATTAGTTTGTTTTTTACCGATAAATAATGGGCAATTTTAATTCCTATATCGGGGTGCAACCACCTAAAAAGCCATTTTGAAAATGGATTGGTAAACACTTTTTTCATTCTTTTATAGCCTTTGTCTTCAGGTCCTAAACCATCTCCGTGGCCTATAAAAAACGATTTGCCGTTAAGAATAAATTCTTTTGGTTGATGATATACGGGGATATTTAGTTCTTTTTCAAAATAATCGTGCATCCAAAGGTCGTGGTTTCCTACAAAAAAATGGATTTCAATTCCCTGGTCGCTTAATTCAGCTAATTTCCCCAAAACACGCACAAAACCTTTTGGAACGGCTTCGGCATATTCAAACCAAAAATCAAACAAATCTCCTAAAAGAAAAATTACATCCGCATCTTTTTTGATAAAATCCAGCCAACTTACAAATTTTTGTTCACGTATTTTACTTACTTCAACAGTAGGTGCTCCAAAATGTTGGTCGGAAGCAA
This sequence comes from Lutibacter flavus, assembly GCA_945903795.1. GTDB lineage: Bacteria > Bacteroidota > Bacteroidia > Flavobacteriales > Flavobacteriaceae > Lutibacter > Lutibacter flavus_A. The sequence continues at coordinate 11,219 of CAMDPE010000020.1, forward strand.
AATATATTTTTTTATCGGTTGTCAAAATTTCCACGCATTAAATGCCTAAAGATACTTGTTAGTTGTTAATTATAAGCGCTATTTTTTAAGGTCCAATTCAAGCACTTTTAAAATCATATTGTCTTTTTTCTGGGAAATCATAAAATAACCTGTTTCGTCAAATAAATTTCGAGCCATAATTGCCTTAAAATAACGTTTTAAATCTTCTTTTGCCATAGGCGGAATTGGATAATTTAAATCCAGTTCAGCAATGTATTGATTAAATATTTTGTCATTTTTATCGAATTTTTTAACAAAATCATATAATTCCCATTTGTTCATTTCTTTTCGATTGTTATCAATATATTTAAATATAAACGGACTTAAATTGGCGTACCATTTACCATTAAAAGTACTTAATGTATCTATTGAGACAAAAACATCCGGAATAATTCCTCCACCGCCATAAACGATTTTTCCCTTTGGTGTTTTATATTTTAGGGAATCATTTACTTTAATGCTGTCTCTTGAAATAAGTTCTCCATTATGTATTCTTTCTAAATAATCGTTGTTGTAGTTTGTTTGGTCTAAATGGTTGTAAGGTTTTTGAATAGACCTTCCTGTTGGCGTATAGTACCTTGCGGTCGTGAGCCTAACCGCTGAACCATCACCCAAAGCCATTTCCTGTTGCACCAATCCTTTTCCAAAAGAGCGCCGACCAACAATAGTGCCCTTGTCATTATCCTGAAGCGCGCCCGCAACAATTTCACTTGCTGAGGCTGAATTTTGGTCGATTAACACAAATATTTTACCGTGTTCAAAATCGCCTTTATCGGTTGCATAAGATTTGTCAATTTCGCCATGTTTACTTTTGGTAAAAACGATTAATTTGCCATCTTCTAAAAATTCATCGACAATCATATTGGCAATATCCATATATCCTCCCGGATTTCCTCTTAAATCAAGCGCCAAAGAAGTCATTCCTTTTGCTATTAGTCCATCTAAAGCCTTTTTAAATTCCTCATAGGTAGTTCTTGCAAATCGATCAACTTTAATATATCCCAAGGTATTATTGATCATATAATGTGCTGAAACACTTGTAATTGAAACGTCACCACGTGTAATAGGAAAATTTAATGTTTGATTAACTGAACGTCTGTAAACCTTCACATTCACTTTGGTATCCGTTTCTCCTTTAAGCGCTTTCATCACCGCATCGCTCATTTTTCTGCTGCCTTCAAGGGTTCCGCGTTCAATTTCAATAACACCAGCCTTTTTTATGAGACTTTTACCAAATAAGGTATCAGTATTTGCAACAATAATTCTATCCCCGGCTTTTATTCCTGCTTTTTCGCTAGGCCCACCTTTAATAACGCTACTTACCGCAACAGAATCATCATGAATAATAAAACTTACCCCAATCCCTGCAAATTTTCCCTGCATGCTTTCTGTAACGCGCTGTAATTCGTCTTTTGGAATATAAACAGAATGAGGGTCCAGTTTCGCCAACATTGTGGTGATAGCGTCATCAAGCAAACTGTCGGTATCTACTTTATCAACATAATCATACTGTATGTAATTTATCAAACGTTTTATTTTTGCTTCCTTGGAATTGGAAGAGAATAAAACCGATTTATTTTTAAAGTTAAAAGTGCTGCCAATAAATATCCCTGTAGCTATTGCTATTCCAATAAAAAGGGGAAAATAAACTTTTCTTTTTGTCATTATAAATTTTTAAGATGGGTAAGTTCTACGCCTGCTTTTTCTAAAAACTCCAAGCCTGTTTCATCTTTATAAGCATTGGCATAAACCACTCTTTTTATTCCAGATTGATGTATTAATTTACTGCATTCTTTACACGGAGACAAGGTAATGTACAAGGTAGAATCTTTGCAGGATTGTGTTGACGCAGCAACTTTTAATATGGCATTTGCTTCGGCATGCAACACATACCACTTTGTATTACCTTCTTTATCTTCGCACGGATTTTCAAAACCGGTTGGCGTGCCATTAAAACCGTCGGAAATGATCATTCGGTCTTTAACGATTAACGCGCCCACTTGTTTTCTTTCGCAAAATGATAATTTTGACCACTCAAATGCCATTCGCATATAAGCTTGGTCATATTTTAATTGTTTCTTATTCATATATTTTTTAGAAGTTTCAAAAGTACTAAGATTCTAATAAACACTACGTTAATTTTTTACCAAAATATGGCTGCTTTTAGGATTGGCAACACCAACCCGATCACGATGGATGAAATGATTAAAATCCAGTCGCGTTTCGGAAAACGGAACACGGTTTGAAAAATAAGACCGATGATCAAAATTGCAAGCACCACAATCAATTGTGCCAATTCAATTCCCAATGCAAATTCCAATAGCGGAATTAATTTTTGGGTTGAACTGCCTATCAGTATTTTAAAATAACCTGAGAATCCGAGGCCGTGAATTAATCCAAAAAACAGCGCAAAAAATAAATTGGTGTTTGTTTTTGCCAGTTTTGTGGCGTTTTTCGCAAAAAACACATTGACCAAAGCAGTAATAATAATGGTACAGGGAATCAAAAATTCAATCCAGTTTTGACTTATCGATACTATTTTATAGGCCGATAAAATAAGGGAAAGCGTATGCCCAATAGTGAATAATGAAATGAGCCACAATATTTTTTTCCAATTTTTAAAATCGTACACAACCACTAAAGCAATTAAAAAAAGTACGTGGTCATAAGCATTCCAGTCCAACACATGAAAAAGCCCCTCTTTAAGAAAGAACATAAAATTATCCATCAATGCAGTTAATTATTTAAGCCCAAATATAGAAAAATTTGTTGCCCAATAACAATTACTTGAACCAATTATTTACCAATTCATTTTCTATTGGTTGGGCAGTTTTATGTGTAAACTCGTTTTTTATGGCATCATATTGATAATCATTGCGCCATTCTTCAATATTTTCTGCCACTTGTTTGATGCTTTCACAAACATAAAGCATTTCTTTATTTGTTATTGTTGGATGAATGGACATGCGAATCCATCCCGGTCTTTCAACCAAACATCCTTCACTGATTTTCTCTTCAATATTTTTTGAAGTTTGCTGATCTACATGCAGCAAAAAATGGCCATAAGTTCCTGCGCAAGAGCAACCTCCGCGTGTTTGAATGCCAAATCGGTCGTTCAACAATTTAACAACCAAATTAAAGTGCGCATTTTCAATAAAAAAAGAAAAAATGCCTAACCGGTCTTTATGCTGTTCGGCTAGTAAATGAAGATTCGGAATTTTGGTTAATTTTTCAAAAACCAAATCATTAAGTTCATGTTCGCGCGCCAAAATATTTTTTACGCCCATTTTTTCTTTCAGCTGAATGGCCAACGCAATTTTTATGGTTTGCAAAAAACCTGGTGTTCCGCCATCTTCACGGGTTTCAATGTCATCAATATAATCGTGGTTTCCCCAAGGATTTGTATAATTTACAGTGCCGCCACCCGGATTGTCGGGAACCATATTTTTATACAATTTTTTATTGAAAATCAATACGCCCAAAGATCCCGGACCTCCTAAAAATTTGTGCGGTGAAAAGAAAATGGCATCTAAATAGGCCTCTTCATCTTTTGGGTGCATATTTATTTCAACATACGGCGCCGAACACGCGAAATCCACAAAACACAATCCGCCATAGCTGTGAATCATTTTTGCGATTTTATGATAATCATTTACAATACCCGTTACATTGGAGCAAGCCGTTACCGAAGCGATTTTTATGGGCCTGTCTTTATGCCGAATTAAGAGTTTTTCAAAACTATCAAAACACAACAAACCAGATTCCTGACAAGGAATAATTTCAACATCGGCAATGGTTTCCAACCAGGAAGTTTGGTTGGAATGGTGTTCCATATGTGTGATGAATACGATGGGTTTTAAATCCGCAGGAATTACAGCATATTTTTTGATGTTTTCTGAAACTTTCAGTCCTAAAATACGTTGAAACTTGTTGACCACACCTGTCATACCTGTTCCGGAAGTGATTAAAACATCTTCTTTGGAAGCGTTTACGTGGGATTTAATAATAGACCGTGCTTTGTGGTACGCCATTGTCATTGCCGATCCTGTGATAGAAGTTTCGGTATGCGTATTTGCCACAAAAGGACCAAAATCATTCAGTAATTTTTCTTCAATCGGTCGATACAATCTGCCGCTTGCAGTCCAATCGGTATAAATAATTTTCTTTTCCCCGTAAGGCGACTCAAAAGTTTGGTCAACGCCAACAATATGATTTCTGAATTGTTGAAAATAGGTTTCCAATTCAGAAGGTTGATTTTGGGTTTCGATTGCAGATTTTGTTGACATCCCTATTGAAAAATATTGGTTTATACCTCTATGATTTACTGTTTAAAAAAATGATTATTTAAAATTTGCGATTCCCTTTTTCAGCCAATTGTGATATTCCTCCACATTTGGTGTATAGGCAACAGGTTCTGTTAAATTTTTCTCATTATGATCCATCAAAACATAAAACGGCTGCGCGTTGGCACCGTAATTTATAATTTGGAATTCGCTCCATTTTTGTCCGATATATTTTAACTTTTTCCCCGGATATAATTTGGATTCAATTTCTTCGCCATCAGCAAGCGGTCTTTTATCGTCCACATACAAGGAAATTAAAACCACTTCGTTTTTAAGGATTGGCAGAATTTCATCTTTTGGCCAAACATTTTGTTCCATTTTACGGCAATTTACACAAGCATGGCCTGTAAAATCTATCATCACTGGCTTATTTACTTTTTTGGCGTAGGCCAAACCTTTGTCGTAATCGTTAAAAGCCAAAATATTGTGAGGTGGCATTAAATGCGCACCATCCGGTATTTCAATATTTTCTCCTAAAGGCATGCCGCTATTCATTCTTGAAAATCCGACTCCGTATGGTGACTCACTGTAATGTTGGGCGGGCGGAAAAGCACTGATTAAATTTAAAGGCGCTCCCCACAAACCGGGAATCATATAAATGGCAAAAGCCAAGGAAAGCATTCCCAAACTTAGCCTTCCCACTGAAATATGCGTTAAAGGAGAATCGTGCGGCAATTGAATTTTTCCAAAAAGATAAAATGCCAAGGCCATAAATATGGTGATCCAAATCGATAAGAAAACCTCTCTTTCCAGCCAATGAAGCTGTAACACCAAATCGGCATTCGATAAAAATTTAAACGCCAAAGCCAATTCCAAAAATCCCAACACCACTTTTACGGTATTTAGCCATCCGCCCGATTTTGGCAATGAATTTAACCAACCGGGAAAAGCAGCAAACAAAGCAAATGGAATGGCCAAGGCCAATGAAAATCCCAGCATGCCCACAATTGGGCCAATCTGATTTCCCCCTGCAGCAGCTTCAACCAATAAAGTTCCAACAATGGGTCCTGTACAAGAAAACGAGACAATGGCCAGCGCCAATGCCATAAAAAATATGCCGATAATGCCGCCTCTATCAGCCTGCGCATCTACTTTTGTTCCCCAAGAACTTGGTAAAACAATTTCAAAGGCGCCCAAAAAGGAAACCGCAAAAACGACCAACAATAAAAAGAAAATGATGTTAAACCAAACATTGGTAGACAAAGCGTTCAATGCATCGGCGCCAAAAACAGCGCTCACCAGCAAGCCCAAAAGCACATAAATGATTACAATGGATGCACCATAGATGATGGCATTTCTAATTCCTTCAGCCTTACTTTTGCTTTGTTTGGTAAAGAAACTCACCGTCATAGGAATCATTGGAAACACGCACGGTGTTAACAATGCGGCAAAACCTGAGAAGAATGCAATGATAAATATGGTTAATAAGCTTTTATTTGATGTTTTATTACTGTTTGAAGCAGCAGCTGCCGCAACAGGTTCTTTATTATCTTCTTTAGTTTTGTCACCAATTGTTTCCGTTGCCTGAATGGTATCATTCACCGAATCTGCATTTGGTTCTTCTGACACTTCTGTGTTTTTATCAGTCTTTACAATCGCCGCAGTTGCCTTATTTGCTGGAATTAAAAATGTCAAATCTATTGTTGTTGGTGGCAAGCAACTTGCATCATCACAAACCATAAACTCAACTTCTCCTGAAATTTTAAAAGCTTTTGAATTGTTTATTTTAACGCGTTGTTTAAAAACAGCCTTGTTTTCAAAGTACTTAATTTCCATGTCAAAAACAGGGTCGTGAACGGTGTGGCCTTTTTCTTCTATAGTTTTTCCGACTACCTTAAAATCAGCGCTTTTTTTAAACAAAAAAGAAGTTGGTATTGGCCCGTCGGCAGGAACATTTTGTGAATACAAATGCCATTTTGCTTCAATGGTTGCTGTTGTAATTAAATCGTATTCTGTATCTGAAATTTTTTCTACGGAAGTTGACCACTTTACCGGGTCGTGAATTTGGGCAAAACTTGAATTAACCAGCGCGAAAAATGCCAAAAGGAAAAATATTTTTTTCATCTGTTTAAATTTTATTTTTTAGCGGTAACAGATGCTGTTCGCCATTAATCATTCTTTTATGTGTCAAAATTTGTAATGCTCGGTTCATACTAAAAGCTTGATTTCTTTTATAAGAATTTTCAAAATTAAACAATATTAATCAGTATGTCGTTTTATAATCGTTTTTCCCTTATTTCAGATTGTTAAATTTTTCTTAATTAGTTCTTGTTTCGCATTTATTTTAACTTGGTTTGTTGCAACATTTATGGCAATCCTAATTTGATATTACAATAATCGTTTTTACCCATTTCACTTCAATTGACTCGTTATTAATTACGCATTATATGATAAATATCATAATAATATCAACATCTAAAAGCCAAATTATTTGACAATACCATAATATAAAGTGCTATTATAGTAAATTATTTCAATTATTATTAATAAATTTGCATCAGAAATAGCGTTGAAAATTATTTCCAAATTTTAACGTATTTTTTATCATATAGTTTAACAATTTTGAATTAGAATATGTTTAAAATAATCGAAAAAAAATTCCTTTCAGAAAATGTGGCAAGATTGGTTATTGAAGCCCCATATATTGCTAAAAGTCGCAGAGCAGGACATTTTATCATCTTAAGAATCGATAAAAATGGCGAAAGAATTCCGTTAACAATTTCAGATGCCGATGTTGAAAAAGGCACAATTTCCTTAATAGTTCAAAGAGTGGGTGTTTCATCACATAAACTTTGCGCTATGAATGCAGGCGATTTTATACTGGATGTGGTTGGGCCGCTTGGAAAAGCAACCCATATTTCTAATGTAGGAACCGTTTTGTGTGCCGGTGGCGGCGTGGGTGTTGCGCCTCTATTTCCTATTGTACAAGCAATGAAATTGGCAGGTAACAGAGTTATCACTATCATTGCTGCCAGAAATAAAGACCTGGTAATTCTTGAAAATGAAATGGCTGAATACTCGGATGAACTTATTGTGATGACCGATGATGGTTCAAAAGGCACGAAAGGTTTGGTTACTCAGGGAATGGAAGAAGTCATTCTAAGAGAAAAAGTAAATGAGGCCATTGTGATTGGCCCGGCCATTATGATGAAATTCGCCGCTTTAACCACAAAAAAATACGACATTCCAACCATGGCAAGTTTAAACACCATTATGGTTGACGGCACTGGAATGTGCGGTGCCTGCAGGGTTTCTGTTGGCGGAAAAACGGAATTTGTGTGTGTAGACGGTCCGGAATTTGACGCCCATAAAGTTAATTTTGATGAAATGCTAAGCAGGTTAGGCGCTTATAAAGACAAAGAATCAGAAAACTATAGCGAATACGTAAAATCTTGCGAAGCTACCTCACTAAACTAACTGAAAAATTTATATCCCATAAAATATTCGTAAAATGGAAGAAGAATTAAACGAAGAATATTATAAAAACGAACGCAAAACCGAGTGGCGCGATAAGTTACGTAAAGAAATAAAAGCCAAAGAGCGGACAGATATCTCAAGGATTAAAATGCCTGAAGCTGATCCTAATGTTAGAAATAAAAGCAATCTTGAAGTAAATAAAGGCTTAACCTTGGAAATGGCGCTGGCCGAATCTCACCGTTGCCTTGATTGTGCGGTGCCAACTTGCATTGTTGGCTGTCCGGTAGGAACCAACATTCCAAAGTTTATAAAATATCTTGAAGCGGGCGACGTACTTGGCGCTGCCGAAGTTCTTAAAGAAAACAATTCCTTGCCGGCAATTTGCGGCAGGGTTTGCCCACAGGAAATTCAGTGTGAAGCACAGTGCTTTTATGTTAAAAAACTAAGTAAAGAAGGTGCCGCAATTGGCCATCTTGAACGTTTTGTTGCCGATTACGCGCGTGAACATGGGCCAACTACCATTCCGGCTTTGGCTGAACCAAACGGCATTAAAATGGCGGTGATTGGTTCTGGACCTGCAGGATTGACGGTAGCCGGTGAATTGGCAAAATTTGGCTATGATGTCACTGTTTTTGAAGCCTTACACGATCTTGGTGGTGTTTTAAAATATGGAATTCCTGAATTTCGTCTTCCTAAATCCATTGTTGACTATGAAATTAACACCATCAAAAATATGGGGGTAAAATTCATAACCAACTTTATTGTGGGAAAAACAGCAACTATTGATGATTTGAAAGAAGAAGGATTTGTTGCCTTTTTTATCGCAAGTGGTGCCGGATTGCCAAATTTTATGAATATTCCGGGAGAAAACTATAGTGGTATACAAAGTGCCAACGAATTTTTAACCCGTGTAAATTTAATGGGCGGCGCTGATGCTAATTTCGACACACCTGTTCACACCGGTAAAAACGTAGTCGTTGTAGGTGGCGGAAACACAGCAATGGACTCTGTGAGAACAGCAAAACGTATGGGTGCAGAAAGAGCCATTATTATGTACAGACGCTCTATGGAGGAAATGCCTGCAAGAGGAGAAGAAATAAAACATGCCATTGAAGAAGGGATTGAATTTATCAACCTTGCCTCGCCCATTGAATATTTTGCTGATGAAAGAGGTAAAGTGAATAAAATGCGCGTTCAAAAAATGGAATTGGGAGAACCTGATGCATCAGGCAGAAGACGCCCCGTTGTTATTGAAGGTTCTGAATATGATATTGATGTTGACAGCGTGGTAATTGCCGTTGGTGTTTCTCCAAACCCAATTGTGCAACAAAGCATGCCTGAACTTGAAATCACCAAATGGAATACCATTAAAGTTGATGGAAATATGATGACCTCAATTCCGGGACTTTTTGCCGGTGGTGATATTGTCAGAGGTGGCGCAACGGTAATTCTTGCTATGGGCGATGGAAGAAAAGCGGCTTCAGGAATGCATGCCTATGTACAAGCAGACGTATTTGCTAAAATTTAAATTTATTTCTGAAATAGATAAAATAGATACAAGACCTTTTAAAAACAAAACCCTGTTAATCAAAAGATTAACAGGGTTTTTTTGTACCTCGGGTGGGAATCGAACCCACACTTCCTTGCGAAAACTGGATTTTGAATCCAGCTGTATATCAAATAGTTAATTATTTGAATTGCCTGTTAATAACTACTTAATACAAAATGGTAGGTACAACGGTAGGTACAATTACATTTACGCTAAAATCAACAATTATGGCGTCAATATCATATAGATTGCGTGGAGGTAAAACAATATACTATAGGTTTGTGAATGGAAGAGAAACGGTTGTCACTTTACGATTACCTTATAAAATAAACCCCCTAGAATGGTCTCAAAAAAAGCAACAAATTAAATCCGATAATATTGAATACCAAATAGATATTAATAATAACTTAAATGAATTTAAGACTTATCTATTAAATAAAACAACTGTAGCAATTGCAAAAAGAGAAAATATTGATATTGATTGGGTAAAGAATCTACAAAACCTATATTTCAACCCTCCAAAAAAAATCGAAGATTATACTTTCTATAAATATATTGAAAAATTTATTTCAATTAAAGGAAAAACCAAACATTTAGATACTCTTAAATATTGGATGAGTAATTCTAAAAATGTAATGCTTGCCGATATTAATTATAACTGGATTCAAAACTTTGTAGATTCAAAATTTATGGAAGGTTATGCAGAAAGTACAATTGGCAAACAAGTGCAACTCATTAAAAGAATTATCAAATTTGCCCAACAAAACAATATCTTAGTTAGTGGCAATATTTATGACTTCAAAGCCCCCTCTACCAAATCAATTAACACCTATTTAAGCAATGAAGAACTTGAATTGATACATAACTATGAATGTAAGAGTGAAAGGCTTAAAAACGTTAAAAATCTATTTCTTGTAGGTTGCACTACTGGATTAAGAGTTTCAGATTTAATGAAAATTAAAGACTACAATATCAATAATGGTTTTATTGAAATTACTACACAAAAGACAAATCAACCATTACTAATTCCAATTGACCCAAGAGTTAAAAACTACATCTCAACTTTAAGACCTTTAGCACATCCAGTATTTAATAGATACATAAAAGAGTTGTGTGAATTAGCTAAGATTAACGCACCACTTAAAGGATATATAAGAGGAGAAGGAAACAAACGTTTATTAGGTGTCTATCCAAAATACAAGCTTATTACATCTCATACAATGAGGAGGTCGTTTGCTTCAAACCTTTACGGAAAAGTACCTACAGTTATTATAATGGCTATTACGGGGCATACTACAGAAAAGAGTTTCTTAACTTATATTAAAAAACCTCAACGAGATTTTGCGGAAAGATTAAAAGAATATTATTTAGAAAAAGACGCGGGGGAGAGACAGATTGCATAGCTTTTTCCTTCTTAACCTCAACAAAATGAATATAACAGCACATCGGTATCCATAATTTTAAGCCATCTATAATAGTAATATTAACTGTTCTTTTTCCTTATTCTGATTAAAATCATATTAAATGCTTTTGAATAATCTATATTTGATTTAACTTAAAAATTGCCTTCAAATGAAAAAAATAATATTAGTATTAATGGTTTTATTAGCGTCTTGTCAAAGTCAAGAGAGCAAAATCAACGAGAGTATCACAAAAGAATTTAAGAAAATTGTTAACGACCCTTCCAAGTTTGAATTGGTTAGTGTTGAGATTATTGGTGAGGAAACTATGGGGGATTTGAAACTTGGGGGTGATAATGAAGCTACCTTATTATATTATAAATTTAACTCAGAAAACAAAGATGATTCTAGTGATACTTTTTTTATAAACTTAGTAAGTGATAAACTTGAAACAAATAAGAAAATGTATGCGTTTGTTAAAAAAAGGATAAATGATGATGAATATGTGGCATTATATAAACTCACGGTTATTGTAAGAGCCACAAATGCATTCGGAGCATTAATTATGAAAGAATTTAGAGTAATGTTGATGAATGACGAAGATTTTACTGTCGAGTCAATATTCTTGTTAGGATGAAGCCTAGGTAATTTGATATAAAAAGTAAAATTATTATGAAAAACGTATTTAAAAAAACACAAATATTAATATTGATATTACTTCAAATTAATGTTGTAATTACTGCACAAACCATTTCAAAGGATAACATAGAAAACCAAATAGAAAATGGAATAATAAAATCTTTAACGGAATACTCTTACCATATTAATAAAATTGAAAAGTATGGTGAAATGGAGTTAAAAAAATCAACACCTTCTGGTAAAATAAGCCGTTCTTTTGATAAAAAAGGCAGAAGGATTTCTAGAATTTTTTATAAAGAAGATGGCTCTATCGATGATAAAACCATTTATATTTATAACGATGAAGAAAACACAGAAGAATCAATTGGATACAATTCCAAAGGAATTACAGATAAGTGGATGGCTTATTATGACAAAAATGGCAATAAACTTAAAGAGGTAGAAATTGATATTAAAACTGGTATTCCAAAATTAAAGTTTATCCCTAAGGATTCCTATAAATATAACAATAATGGAAAATTATTAGAGGCTATATACTACAAAGATGATGGAAGTATTTATACAAAAATTAAGAATATATATCTTGAAAGTGGCGTGAAAACCGAGTATCACCTAATTATGTATGGTGTATATGCTGAGAAAATTAACTTCGATAATGAAGGTAATAAAATTGCAACCTATAAGTATGACTCGGATGGAGATTTGGAGAGTAAAGAAATTTTTAAATATCATCTTAATGGTAATTTGTCAAAATCCGAACTATATTATTCTGACGGAACTCTATTTCACGATGTTTCATTTGATAAAAATGGAGACCAAACCGTAAGAAAAGTTTATGACTCAGATGGTGTATTTTCAAATCAGGCTATATATAGTTATGAATATGAATATGATACTCATAAAAATTGGATAAAAAAGACTGAAATCAGTACGTGGTCTAACGACGATTTGAGTTCGATTTTGGTTGAAGAAAGAATCATTGAATATTATTAGTATAAAAGACACACTCTTATAAAGTACTGTAACATTATTTTGTTTTATACAGAACCCCCGCTCTCGGAAAGGGCTTCATAACACCAATCTAATCTTTTTTTTATGGCTTCGCCTATCTTATAATGTTTTTCTATCAATAATATTATTAATATAAATTTTATTAATAGCAGAAGAATAAATAGGGTTTTATTCTTTATAAGAAACGAACCTTATCAATAGAATATAGGGTTTGAAAGCTTCTCACTTTGTTTTGTACCAGCCATTGTTACAACATCTCCACAATCCATAACTAAAGTTAGTCTTTCAGTAAAACTTTAAACTTAATTCTAGTGTTAAAGCAACTACAATATAATAGCAAACCCAACAGAAACAACGTTTCTACCTAACACCTTATTTTAAATTTACGTTAACTGATATAACGAGTATATTATAATAAAGAAGTTCAAATTAATAGTATATCGAAGTAAATACAAACTAATATATTATTTAGAAATGAAATAAATTAAGTGTTTGATTTGAAGCTTTTATAAAACTAATTCAAAAATAATTTATCAATGAGAAAAACAAAAACAAGAGGAAAGCAATTAACAACATTACAAATATTAGAAAGTAAGATTAGTAGCCCAAAGCTAAGGCAAGAATTAGACAAACTTTCAGGTGCAGATTATATTAATTATGTAATTGCAATCGAAAAATTAAAAACTTAAATTAGGTAGTGCAGATTTTGCACATATAGAATACATCATACTTATATATATAATACTATATATAATACTATATATAATACAACATAAAAGCAATCTTAATGGGTTGCTTTTTTTTATGCACAAATTTTAAATTGTAAAAATGATGAATAATAATACACTACAATTATTTGATAGTACCAACATAAACGAATTGAGTATAAATCTAAATTTTGATATTAATTTATCAGCTAAAAGTTATCAAACTTTTAATTGGAAATATAATAATTATAATACCATAAAAACAAAGCCAACAAAAGAAAAATATAAGGATATTAAAGAGTATGAAGGACAATATCAGATTTCAAATAAAGGAAATATTAAGTCTTTGAAGAAAAATAAAGAGCTTATCTTAAGTCCAATTATAGATAAAAAAGGATACCACAAAATATCACTATACAAAGAAGGTAAAGAAAAAAAGTTCTATATTCATAGATTAGTTTTTCAAATGTTTAATTATCAAATTCCAGATGGCAAAAACCTTGTTGTAGACCATATAGACAATGATAAAACAAATAATGAATTAGATAACCTTCAAGTTATTTCCAACAGAGAGAACCTCTCTAAAGACAAATGGAGATACAACCCTTCAAGCCAGTATACTGGGGTTTGTTTTCACACCACAAAAAGAAAATGGGAATCAAGAATATACGTGAAAGGAACTTCTTTTTATCTAGGTTGTTATCCTTATGAAGTAATTGCAGCAGAAGAATATAAAAACGCCTTAGAATATTATATTAAACATTCTGACTTAACAAATTATCCGTTTAAGACTAAAAGAAAAAATGAAATATTTTTCACTAACATCAATCAATTGACCATTAACTTCACTTAATATTGCTAGGAAATTATAATTCTAAAGGAAAGTTATTAACAATGAAATTGGCACAAAAGTAGGTACAAAAAATAAAAAAACCACTTAACAAATTAAATGTTAAGTGGTTGATTATGAGCCTTGTACCTCGGGTGGGAATCGAACCCACACTTCCTTGCGAAAACTGGATTTTGAATCCAGCGCGTCTACCAATTCCGCCACCGGGGCAAATGTTTCGGTCTGCAAATTTAAAAATATTTTTCAACTAAAGCATAAAAACTTCACTTAGTTATAGCATTACCACTGAAATAATTTTAAATTTGCAATCAAAATACGGAAACCTAATTAATTAACACTCCTAAAAAATGGACATCCCTTATCTTGAACCTAAAATTTTCGCCTGCACACAAAGCAAAGAATTGGCTAAAAACATTGCAAAACATT
>CAMDPE010000021.1 GCA_945903795.1 Lutibacter flavus
ATACTGTAAAGCACCAATGCCACTACCAATGTGTAAATTTTATTTTTCATCATTTTTACTATTATTAATATTCATATTATATTTAAAGTTTACTTATTAACTCTGTTAAATTTTCTTCCCGTTTTAAATGCATCTTTTTTCGAAGGCGATGTCGGTTTACTTCAACACTTTTTGTAGATATGTTCAAAATTGAAGCAATTTCTTTTGAGCTTAAATTAAGTCGGATCAAGGCCGATAATCGTTGTTCATTTTCCGATAATCCAGGATATCTTTTAGCCAATCGCAAATAAAAATCGGTATTTAATTCATTGATAAAAATGTTGAATTTTTCTCGTTCCTTATCAATGCTTAAATTGTCTATTATTAACTTTTTTAATTGGGTAAGTTCTTCTGTATTTACTTCTGGTTTTAAAATTATTTTATCAATTTTAGCTTTTAATTTTTCTAGGAATTGATTTTTTTGAATAATACTTATGGCAATACCCATTTGTTCTTTTCTCTTAAATTCTATTTCTTTTTCAAGTTTTGCATTTTCATTCGTTACTTTTTGTAATTCGGTTTGCAATAATTTTTCCTGCGATTCATATTTTAGCAATATTTCTGAAGATTCTTCCTCTTTTTCTTGTGATGTTTTACGTGCCAAAAGAATCATAAACACCACAACCAGCACCAACAAAAATCCTATAATTGCAAATAATAAAGGTTGGTATAAATTAACCGAAGCTACAGATTTACTCATTTTTGATGAAGAAATTATGGCATTTATTTTTTGGCTTACCACCAAACTTTCATCTTGAACAACGACTAACTTAAACACATTGCTCATAAAAAATAGTGAGACAAATGTTGTTAAACCAGCAAGTATTGGCGTTGCAATCCAGCCCAGCGTTATTTTTCCGAGAATGTTAAATTTTATGTTTCTTCCTCCTTTTAATAAACCAATTCCCATAATTGCGCCAATAACTGCTTGGGAACTTGAAACCGGAACCAAAGGAATTGCCGGCAAACCAATGCTCTGAAATAAATTAGATAAAGTGGATGAAGAAAAAACGAACAACACCAAGGAATGCGCAAGCACAATAACCAATGCCGATTCTGAGGAAAGTTTCATCAAATTATTTCCCACAGTCATCATTACTTTTTTAGAATAAGTAATTATTCCAGCCGCAATTGAAATACCGCCAATTAAAAATAAAAGTTGCTTTCCATCTAAAATAAAGATTCCAAAATTCAATTCAATTTCAGGAACAGAGGGGATAAATACGCCCACTACATTGGCCACATTATTGGCTCCCAAACTATAAGCGCCAAAAGCTCCCACAATTAAAAGAGAATATTTTAAATATGCATCAAGTTTTAATAAATGAATTTTACTTTTTCGAAGTATCAACTTAAGAAGAAGGTAAAGCAAAATAGCGAAAATGGCACCCAAAATTGGTCCGGCTACCCAAGCACCAACAATTTTTCCGAGCACACTCATATCAGTCGGATTTCCGGAATAGAAGTTCCAACCTATAATAGCGCCAATAACTCCTTGGGAACTTGAAACAGGTAACTGCAACTTAGTCATCCAAAATACTGTAAGTCCGGCGCAAAGCGCAACAGTAAAAGCGCCGCCAATGGCGTTTACAGAACCTAATTCTCCAAGAGTATTTGATGCGCCAGAACCTTGTATAAAAGATCCCAATATGACAAATATGGACGCTATAAAAACGGCAACACTAAATTTAATCATTTTAGAACCTACAGCCGAACCAAAAATATTTGCTGCATCATTAGCGCCTAATGACCAACCCAAAAACAACCCGCTACTTAAAAAAAGTAAAAACATTTGATTTTTTTAGTGGTTACATTTTAATTTTAATAAGTAAGGACGCAAGCATTTTGGCAACAACCTTTGCAGCATCAGCAATTTCCTCAATATGTAAGGTAAAATAGCGCAAATGCATTTTTTCACTTAACTTGAGCTGGTCCATTTCTTTAAATGTTCGACGTTTGATTTTATTTGCCAATTTTTCTGTTTCTCGCTCATAAAAAACAACTTTTTGTATTTTATCCTTCACCAAATTTGTATCGGTAAAAAATACACGCGCGGCAGGAATGGCATTCTCGGCTGTTTTAACAGATATATTTACCAAGCGAGAGAAATCTGTTTTAATTTCTTCAGGAATAAAAGGGCTTTCAACATCAAACTGGCTTAATGTATTTTTTGTCTGATCTATAATGTCATCAACTTTTTCCAATAGATTTAAGATTTCACTGGCATAATTTGGCAATAAGGAATACACATAAAAATCATTTTCAATTTTTCTGATGATGGCATCCGCTTTTTCCTCAAGCTTGTCGATTATTTTCAAATTAGTTTCAAAATCAGCCGTATTCCCATCTAAATAATTGTTAACCCCTTCTTTAAAATTGAGTATTCCAAGCTCTATGGTATCAAAATATTCATCAATATTTACAATAACATCTTTTGAAGTTTTAAATATTTTTATCATCTCGATTACTTTTTAGTAAAGTTATTAAGCGAAATAATGTTTTAGAATGATATATATCAGTTTGAGAAGTGATACCCTAAAGTAAGAGTGTTTTATTTTATTTTATAAACCTGATTTTCAATATTTTAATTTTTATTGTATAGGTTTATTAAAATAACAGAAAGATTATAGAGTGTTTTATTATAGTTTTTAAATTTGGATGGAAGAGCGAAGACCGAAGTCGGACGGTTGAAAGTTTTGAAACTAAGTTTACTTTTTAAGGATGTCATTCACAATGTCCAAATGATGATTGGAGTGAATTACTAAAAAGCGCTGACTCTTTTTTAATGATAATTTTCCAAAATATGGATGTTGAAAATGGCTATTTGCAGCTAAGTTTTTGATTACTTGTAAGTTTATTTTCGCCTCAGCCAATTGCGATTCAATAGCCGATTTTAAAATTTCATCATTTGAAACAACAGATTTTGGCGCTGTCGCTTTTCCTCTTGGAATGCTTCCCCTTAAAAAAATATAGAATTTAATAAAACTGAAAGTGCTCTTGTAATCTTCAGGATTTGAAGTCTTTAATGCATCGCAAACACTGTTTATTACTTTAAGCGAATGGTCTAAATGCCAAGCCACATTTTTGACCGACACGCTTTTTTGATGTTGCCCGTAAAATGGAATTGCATTTTCTATAGCCAGCAAGCTTTTATCAATACGCATTCTTGTTTATTTGAAGGTTGCCTGCCAAAAATACTGAAAAATATAGGAGGAAGAAAAACTATTTGCTTTCCCGGTTGTAATAACCCAAAATAAAACCCAAAACAAGCGACCAAATTGCGGCCAAACCAATTTGGTAAGGTTTGTCGAGCATAAAAGTAATGGTATGTGCAGGAATCCAAAACCAAATTAAGGACATCATTCCTTTATCAATATTTTTCCAGTTGTTTTGTTTGGCAATCAAATTATCTAGAAAACGATGAAAAATTACCAGAAACAAACCGAATTGCAAATTCATAAAAACAGATAAAGCAAATGCGCTTCCAAACAATCCTAATTCAGGCACAAAATGATGTTCAACCAAATTGTTCAAAAATCCCTGATAACCAACAAATGCATATTTAACGGTGATGGCGATGATTGCCCATTCCAGCATTTTTAATAAAATAATCGGTAATTTATAAGGTAAGAATACTTTGCCTTGTTGCATCCATTTAGAGAGAAGATCACCCAAAGTGCCCAATATGGCAAATTGTATCATGGCACTATAAATTGGGTTGGCGATTACAAATTCAACGTATGCGTTCATCAAAAATCGAAAAAAATTAAAAGATTAAACAACAAAAATTTACCATCCGCCGCCTGCGCCGCCGCCACTAAATCCTCCGCCGCCAAAACCACCACCGAAGCCTCCGCCGCCGCCACTAGAGCCACCACCAAAACTACCGCCGCCAAAACCGCCTCTGCCGGCACTGCTTAAAAGAATGGCTGTTAAAATATCTATTCCGGTTGAATTGTTTCTGAGTCCTTTGCCTTTATTGTCCCCGCCGCTTTTATCCTTTTTAGAAAAGATGATCATTAAGACGATAAAAATAATAAAAACGATGGCAAAAGTTGGTATGCCATCATTTTCGCTTTTGGGCGTTTTCTTGTTTTTGTAAGTTCCTTTTAAAACTTTAAAAATAGCATCGCTTCCTTTATCCAAACCGCCATAAAAATCGCCCTTTTTAAATTCGGGAATGATAATATTTCTCGTCAGTTCACCTGTAATTCCCGCAGTTAATTTATGTTCTACGCCATAACCGGGCGCAATCCAAATTTTGCGTTCTTTATTTGCCAAAAGCATAAGAACACCATTGTCCTCTTTGGCCTGTCCAATTCCCCATTCTTGCGCCCATTTTGGAGTTAAAATTCCAATATCTTCCCCGTTGATGGTTTCCACGGTTACCACCACGATTTGTGTTGAGGTGGAATCGGAATATTGAATTAATTTACTTTCGAGGGCCGATTTTTGTTCACTGGTTAATAGATTTGCATAATCATAAACACTGGTTTGCAGTTTTGGTTTTACGGGAATAGTGAATTGTGAAAAAGTAATTTGTGCCAGTAAAATGGCAATAAAAAATGGAATATATTTTTTAATTGATTTATGCATAATTATTTATTATCCTCTTGAAATTTCATTAGATAATTCATCGGTATCACTTGAATAATAGGGAAAAAATTCTTTCAATTTTTTACCAACCTCGATAATGGCAAGTTCAATTCCTTTTGAAAACTCTTCTTTTTTAAAATAAGAAAGCATCAACTCTTTTTCTGCATCCCAAAAATTTTCGGTCACTTTTATATGAATTCCTTCATCGCCTAAAATGGCAAATTTTCTACTTTCAATGGCCACATAAATTAGCACGCCGTTTCTTAAATCGGTTTTGTCCATTTCCAACAATTGAAAAACCTCCAAAGCTCTTTCCAATGGAGGTAAATCTGTAATTTTTTCTAAATGGACACGAATTTCTCCTGAAGTGTTTTTTTCTGCCACTTCAATCGCTTTTATGATGGCTTGCTCTTGGTCGACGGTTAAAAATTCTTCAATGTTTGACATTTATTCTTTTTTACCAAAATCAAATTTTACTTCAGGCGCGTTTTCAGCACCAGCTTCGGCATCAAAATAAGGTTTACCTTCAAAATCAAACATTCCGGCCAAAATTGAATTTGGAAATCTCTTAACGTGATTGTTAAATGGCTTGGTCGCTTCGTTAAAACGTGTGCGGGCCGTTAAAATTTGATTTTCTGTGCTGGCCAATTCATCCTGTAATTTCAGGAAATTTTGGTTTGCCTTTAAATCGGGATAACGTTCAACCGTTACCAACAAACTTTTTAAAGCACCGCTTAAACCACCTTGAACCTGGTTAAATTGCGCCAATTGCTCTGGCGTAATGTTTGTTGGATCAATTTGTACAGAAGTTGCTTTTGCGCGTGCTTCAATTACTTGAGTTAACGTTTCTCTTTCAAAATCGGCAGCGCCTTTTACGGTGTTTACCAAATTTCCAATTAAATCATTTCTGCGTTGGTAAGCTGTTTGCACATTTCCCCAACTTTCTGAAACATTTTCATTCAGTTGAATTGCAGTGTTGTAAAATCCTTTTACCCAGCTATAACCGGCGAAAGCCAGCACTGCTAATATGATGACAGGTATTAACCACTTTTTCATTTTCTACTATTTTTAATTGTTTATAATGTTGTTTTATTAGTTCTTCAAATAGCAATTTTGTTACAGTTTTAGATTATAATTATTTTAAGCCGTAACTTTAATTATTTAATCAATTTGGCTTTTAATTTTAATAAGCTCTTCTTTGATGGCTTCCAGTCGTGTGATGATTTCCTGATTGTTTTTTACCGCTTTTGGCTGCTCTTTCAGTTTGTTTTTTGCACCCTCTAAGGTAAAACCTTTTTCTTTAACCAAATGATAAATTAGTTTTAAATTTTTGATGTCTTCCTGTGTAAAAAGTCGATTGCCTTTTTTGTTTTTTTTTGGCTTTAAAATGTCGAATTCATTTTCCCAAAATCGAATATGGGACGTGTTAACGCCAAATGCTGTGGCAACTTCGCCAATTTTATAATATCGTTTTTCAGGTAAATCTATATGCATTAGTCAAGAGATTGTCCTTCAATTTGAGCCGCTTTTTGCATAGCTTCAAATTCTTCCGGCGACAAGTTTCCGTAGTAAAAGTTAATAGGGTTTATCGCTGTTCGGTTTTTATAAATTTCATAATGCAAATGGGGTCCTTGCGAACGACCTGTATTTCCAACAAAGCCAATTAAATCGCCTCTTTTCACTCTCTGGCCTTTTCGAACATTGTAGTTGCTTAAATGCGCATACAAGGAAACATAGCCAAAACCATGTTCTATTCTGACATGTTTTCCATAGCCTGCAGAATTTTGGTCGGCACGCTCCACATAACCGTCACCCGAAGCGTAAACAGGCGTTCCGACAGGCGCAGAAAAGTCCATTCCCAAATGTTTTTTTCTTGCTTTTGTAAAAGGATCCGATCGCCATCCGTATCCGGAAGCCATACGTGTTAAATTTTTATTTTCAACCGGTTGAATGGCGGGAATTGCCGCCAATAATTTCTCCTTGTCGGCTGCCAATTTTACAATTTCATCTAACGATTTCGACTGCACATATAGCTGTTTTGCCAAAATATCCATGTTTTTTGTCACATCAATAATCATATCGGAATTGTCGAAACCTTCCAGTGCTTTATAACGATTTACACCGCCAAAACCTGCCTTCCGCTGTTCGTCGGGAATAGGATTTACTTCAAAATACAATCGGTAAATATTGTTGTCTCTATCTTGGATATCAGTTAAAACTTCTGATAATTGTATAATTTTTTTGGCGTGTAATTCTTCATTTAATTTTACAAACTCTAACTGGCGTTTTAATTCTTTTTCTTTGGGAGATTCAAAAATATTGGTAAAAACCACAAAGCCCAATATCATAAAAACAGTGGCGCTTGCCAACGTTAGCATTAATTTTTTTAAATTTTCCCCTTTTTTTGGCCGTATCTTTTGATAGGATAGTGATTCTGAATCGTAATAATATTTTACCTTCGCCATTGTATAAAAATTATATTATTTTTGCGTCAAGTATTGGCTCATATTTTGAAGCAATAACGACAAATTTACAAAATGTTTTACATAAACGGCAAACCCGCTTTTTTTTAGCATATAATTAACAAAGAAGATAAATGAAATAGCCATCATAAAACAAGATTACTAATCAGAATTAAAGGCTAAACCATTTGACCTTAAAAAATAATAAAATATTACAAATGAAATCACAACTCGTACGTCAACAATTTTTAGATTTTTTCGCTTCAAAAAAACATGCAATCGTACCATCATCTCCAATGGTGTTGAAAAACGATCCTACGCTTATGTTTACCAATGCGGGCATGGTGCCATTTAAAGAGTATTTTTTGGGACAAAAATCCGCCACTGAAAAACGTATTGCCGATACGCAAAAATGTCTACGGGTTTCAGGAAAACACAACGATTTGGAAGAAGTGGGTAAAGATACTTACCACCATACTATGTTTGAAATGTTGGGGAACTGGAGTTTTGGCGACTATTTTAAAAAAGAAGCCATTGACTGGGCTTGGGAATTACTGACTGAGGTTTATAAAATTGACAAAGATTGTTTGTACGTTTCTGTTTTTGAAGGATCGGAAGATGATGGCTTGGAATACGACCAGGAAGCTTACGATTTATGGAAAAAATACGTTGCAGAAGATCGAATTATCAACGGAAACAAAAAAGATAACTTTTGGGAAATGGGCGCGCAAGGGCCTTGCGGACCTTGTTCAGAAATTCACGTCGATATTAGGTCTGCGGAAGAAAAAGCAAAAATTTCGGGCAGAAGTTTGGTGAACAATGACCATCCGCAAGTGGTGGAAATTTGGAACCTGGTTTTTATGGAATTTAACCGAAAAGCCGATGGCTCTTTGGAAAAATTACCTGCAAAACACGTAGATACCGGAATGGGTTTTGAACGTTTGTGCATGGTGCTTCAAAAAAAACAATCCAATTACGATACTGATGTTTTTACACCTTTAATAAAAGAAATTGAAGTCATCACCAACAGCGAATATGGCAAAAATGAAGAAACCGATATTGCGATTCGCGTAATTGCCGACCACGTTCGTGCAGTGGCTTTTGCGATTGCCGACGGACAATTGCCTTCAAACACCGGAGCCGGCTATGTAATTCGAAGAATTTTGCGACGCGCCATTCGTTACGGATTTACTTTTTTAAACACCAAAGAGCCGTTTATTTACAAATTGGCGACTACTTTAAGTCAGCAAATGGGCAATTATTTCCCAGAGCTGAAATCCCAAAAACAATTGGTGACCAACGTCATTAAAGAAGAAGAAAATTCATTCTTGAGAACTTTAGACCAAGGATTGGTTTTATTGGATGGCATTGTTAAAAACACCACCGGAAAACAAGTTTCGGGCAAAAAAGCCTTTGAACTGTTCGATACTTTTGGATTTCCTATTGATTTAACGGCTTTAATTCTTTCTGAAAAAGGAATGACCCTTGACGAAGAGGAATTTAAGACAGAGTTGGGAAAACAAAAAACGCGTTCAAGAGCTGCCGCAGTTGTGGAAACCGATGATTGGGTGGTTTTATATGAAGATGAAGAAGAAGAGTTTATTGGATATGATACCTTGGAGGCAACAGTTAAAATTACGCGTTACCGAAAAGTTTCGTCCAAAAAAGAAGGTGATTTATACCAATTGGTGTTTAATATGACGCCATTTTATCCGGAAGGCGGCGGACAAGTTGGTGATAAAGGTTATATTAAAGAGCACGATGGAAATGTGATTTATATTGTTGACACTAAAAAAGAAAACAATTTAATTATTCATTTTGCCAAAAGCTTGCCCAAAGATCCATCCCTAATGTTTAAAATAGTGGTCGATGAAAAACAGCGATTCAGAACCGCTTGCAACCATTCTGCCACACATTTACTTCATCAGGCTTTGCGTGAAATTTTAGGAACGCATGTTGAACAAAAAGGATCGGCGGTGCATTCAAAATATTTGCGTTTCGACTTTTCGCATTTTGCAAAAATGACTGTTGATGAGTTGCGTGCCGTGGAAGATTTTGTAAACGCGCGTATAGCTTCGAAAATTATATTGGAAGAATTTCGAAATATCCCTATAAAAACCGCATTGGAAAAAGGTGCTATGGCCTTGTTTGGTGAAAAATATGGAGATACGGTTCGTGCCATTCAATTCGGCCAATCGGTTGAACTTTGCGGTGGAACGCACATTCAAAATACGGGCGATATCTGGCATTTTAAAATTTTGTCGGAAGGCGCCATTGCAGCTGGAGTGCGACGTATAGAAGCCATTACGGGTGATGCTGCAAAAGATTACTTTTTTGAAAACAGCAACGCTTTTTCTGAAATTAAAGAAGTGTTGAAAAACACTAAAAATCCGGTGAAAGCGATTATAGATTTGCAGGAAGAAAATGCCTTATTAAAAAAGCAGGTGGAAGTATTGCAAAAAGACAAGGCCAAAAATTTGACAGGCGATTTAATAAATCAAGTTGAACCAATTAATGGCATGAATTATTTGGCCATAAAACTGGATTTGGACCAAAACAGCATTAAAGATTTGGCTTTTGACTTGGGAAATAAAATTGAAAACCTGTTTCTGCTGATTGGAACTGAAGCTGACGGAAAAGCTTTTTTAACCTGTTTTATAGCCAAAAATTTGGTGGAAGAAAAACAGTTGGATGCAGGAAAAGTGGTCCGGGAATTGGGTAAATTGATTGAAGGCGGCGGCGGCGGACAAGCTTATTTTGCAACTGCCGGCGGTAAAAAACCTGAAGGAATTGAGCAGGCTTTGACTGAAGGGAAAAAATATTTAAAATAAGTTAAAAGTTATATGTTATGCGTTAAATGTTAAAAATTGTCGATGCCTAAATAACGTATAACCTATAACGAATAACAAATAACATTCAAAGTGAATTTCAGAACCAACATTCAACTTCAAAAAGAGGAAAATCAGATTGATTATGCTTCTAAATTGCTGTTGATTGGTTCTTGTTTTTCAGAAAATATCAGCAAAAAACTGGCTTATTATAAATTTGATGTGGCCAGCAATCCGTTTGGAATTTTATTCAATCCAAAAGCCATTGAAACTTTAATTTTGAATTCATTAAATGAAAAGGAATATGCCGAAAAGGATGTTTTTTTGTTAAATGAACGCTGGCATTGCTTTGATGCGCATTCCGATTTAAGTGCCACAGGTAAAAATGAATTGCTTCACAATTTAAACCTTGCCATTAAGTCGACCAATAAACGGCTAAAAGAAGCAACACACCTCATCATTACTTTGGGAACTTCCTGGACTTACAGATTTACAGAAACCAATGCTATTGTTGGCAATTGCCATAAAGTTCCCCAAAAAAAGTTTGTAAAAGAATTGCTTTCAGTAGATGAAATTTCTGTTTCCTTAAAAAATATTTGCCACCGAGTTTCAGCAGTCAATCCAAAAGCAACCATACTTTTTACGGTTTCACCTGTACGCCACATCAAAGATGGCTTTGTTGAAAATTCGCTGAGCAAAGCGCATTTGATTTCGGCCATTCACAAAACTTTAGGAGAAGTTGACGGAAAATATTTTCCTTCCTATGAAATAATGATGGATGATTTGCGCGATTACCGTTTTTACAACAGCGATATGATTCATCCCAACGAAACGGCCATCGATTATATTTGGGAACATTTTAAACACGTTTGGATTCAAGAAAATACTTTTTCTATTATGAAAGAAGTTGACAATATCCAAAAAGGATTGGCACACAAACCCTTCAATCCGTATTCGGAAGAATACAAAATATTTACGCAAACACTTCAATCAAAAATACATAGGTTAAAACAAGATTTTAACATTTCTTTCTAAATAATTACGGCAAATGCCGTATTGATTTGCTTTTTATTTTATAAGACTTTTGAAAAAACACTAATCAAAATGTCTATTTATGAAAACTCAAAATTTAAACAAATTATTAATAATTGCACTAATAATGAGTGTAACTATGGTAAATGCCCAAAAATTAGATCCGAATTTTGTTTACGATGTTGGCGGAAGTATTGAAAAAATGACGGTAACCGATTCTGGAGTACTTTTAATAACTCATGGGCAAGGGCTTGCGGGAATTAGACCAGGTCAAAAGGATTTGGTATTCAATTTTAATGATTATGGTAAAGTAAAAGAAGAAGAAATAAATATTATTCCTAATACACCATATGTAATGGTTGGTCAAATGGGATTTGGTGGAATTTCTGCCAAGCAAAGTGTCATAGACATGATTACTGGTCAGCGCGTATTTGATACAAAAGCCAATGGTTGGAAAGCTGCACAACAACCTACACTATTAATGCCTCAAAACAAATTAATTGTATCGGGCCAACGCACTGCGAAAGAAAACTATGCCCAGGCAGTGGGAATTTATGATATGGGAACTGGCAAAGAGGAAAAATTATATAAATTAAAAGGCCCCGAAATTTTATCTGGCAGGCCAAGTATTATTGAAGGTGGTTTATTTATTCCAACAATTAAAGGATTAACAAGAATTGATATGGCGACTGGCGAAGAAAGTTGGAGAGCAGATTTAAAAAATGTTGATTTTCTTGAACCTGCTGAAGATGGGAAATCCGTTTACGCATTTGTATTAAAAGGTACAGATCATGAAATTAACAAAATCAGTTCAACGGGAGCTTTACTATGGAAAGATGGTCAAAAAATGAAAGGAAAAGTATCACGATTTGAAATTACACCAAAAGGTTTAGCCGTTGTGAGCGATGTATTCAATCAAGGAAAAACTGGATTGGCAGCGCTAACCTCTGCGGCTTCACAAAGTAATATTTCATTTTTATCGGCAAGCAGTGGTGAAGATTTATGGGAAAAAGCACCTAAAACTAAAGGATATGTACAACATTTTTATGTGATGGATGACGGTATTTTATTTGGTATCCAAGAAGGTGGTATTAACAAAATTTCATTTGAAGGAACAACGTTGTTTAAAAAACCTTTATCCACAGGAGAAAATATTCATACTATGGCTATGACCAAACACGGAGTAATTTATATTACGGATGATGATGCCAATATTATCAACTTGCAAACTGGTGAATCAATTTGGAATAAACCTATTAAATACAAACGTGCTAAAGCTGTAACAAGCGCCTATGATGCCGCACATAAAAGATATTTAATCAGTACCGGTGAGGAAATGATTGCTATAAATGAAGATTCGGGAGATATAAGCACTTTAGCTACTTATAAATTTGAAGAAAAAGAAAATCCAACAAAATTTGAAATTAGAAACAATGGATTATTGCTGTCATCAGATCAAAATATTATGATGTTAGATTTTGAAGGCAAGAAAACGTATCAGGAATATTATAAATCTCCGGGGAAAAGTACTTTTGCAAAAATAGCTTTTGGGGTATTGGCAGTTGCTTCAGTTGCAATGGCAAGTGCAGCATCCTATCAAGCGGGCATGAACAGAAATGCAATTGGTCAGTATACTGATGCCGGAATGCAATACCAACGTGAATCTGAAATGTTCTCAGCAATTGGTACGATTGCATTTAAGGAAATGGCCAGGCGATTCAAGGCTACCTCAGCTACAAAGGATGCTCAATTTACTTTATCAAGTTTGGATGACGGAGTTGGACTTGTAAAATTAGATAAGGACACCGGGAAACCCATTAAACAACTTATTTTAAATGACAAAAAACCTGAATATGAAGTTGATGAATGGGGCGGGTATTTGTATTATAAAGCAAGCGGAAACACAATCAACGCCTATGATTTGAATAAATAAGGTGAAGTTTTACCTTCGAAGGCTGTCTTCAATCCCTACAATTGAAGCGGCCTTCTACCAATAAAATAACTAAGAAGAAGGAATTTTACAAGTTGGTATCAGAAATACTTTTTTTTGTATATTGCTGTAAATTAAATTCTTAGTGAAACTGAAATTTCTTTTTGTATTCATTTTAAGTTTTAGCATTGGCAATGCCCAAAAAATTAGTTATTCAGACAGCCTTCAAAAAAGTTTAAAACACCTATCAAAACCGCAACAGTTAAAACAAATTTTAGAAATTCCTTATGATAAATTCATAGGAAATATTGCTGCCTCTGAAAAACTGGCACATAAAGCAATTGAATTGGCTAAAGAATTAAACAATCAGGAGTCTTTAGCCGAATCCTACTTGTTGCTGTCCCAAATATACAATTACCAAGATAAGAGAGAAAAAAAACTGGTTTACAATTTAAATGCCATCAGAATTTACGAAGAACTTGGAAAATTGGAAAAAGCAGGATATGCCTATGGAGAATTGGGATTTTCCATAAAACGTGAAGACCTAAAAAGTGCTTTGCATTATATGCGAAAAGGGTTAAAAATTATTGAGAATGTTAAAACTGCAAAAAAAGTGGATGCTACTTATGATAATTATGGCATTTTGCAAGGAATGCTAAAAAATTATGACAGTGCCATTTACTATCACAAAAAATCTTTACAATTAAAAAAACAAAACAAAGACAGTATTGGAATTCCCTATGGTTATGTGCATTTAGCTACCGTAAATATTAATTTAAACAATTTTGATATTGCAAAAAAATATATTGACAGCGCCCAAACCATTCGCTTAATACGAAAGGACATTTATGGCATAACCGACAATTATGTTTATTATGGCGATTTATATTTTGCGGAGAAAAAATACAGTCAGGCAATTGAAAATTTCAAAAAAGGATACAATTTATCCATTGAAAATAACTTTTTATCCTTGGAAAAATATTGTGCTGATTACCTAACAAAATCTTACATTGAATTGGGTGATTATAAAAATGCTTTTATCTACAATAAAATATTTCAGACACTTAAAGACAGTACCATAAATACAGAGACAAACAGCAGAGTTGCTTCCCTTCAAATTGAATTTGAGACAGAAAAAAAGGGAAAGGAAATTGCCCAACAGAAAGAACAATTGCTGGCTCGGGAACTGGAAATAAAAAACAAAAACAATTTTAACGTTTTATTGGGATCAGGCATTTTAATGTTAGGCATTGTATTGTTTGGATTACATAAAAGACAACAACATAAAAGAAGAGAATATCAAAACCAGTTAAAATTAAAAGAGGCGCAAACTTTTAGTAAATTACAAGACCAACGCCTTAGCATTTCGAGAGATTTGCATGACAACATTGGGTCACAGTTAACCTTAATTATTTCATCAATAGACAATTTAAAATTCCTTACTAAAAATTCAGATTCAGTGTTCCAAAATAAACTGACCGAGATTAATAATTTTGCCGGCAATACTATTTCTGAATTGCGCGACACCATTTGGGCCATGAATAAAAATAAAATTTCTTATGAAGATTTTCAGGGAAGGATTTTATCATTTATAGAAAAGGCAAAATTAGCATCAGGCAATTGTCATTTTAATTTTAATTCAACCGTAAAAAGCCCTGTTTATTTATCTTCAGCAAAAGGAATCAATTTATTTAGAATTATACAAGAAGCCATTAATAACGCGCTTAAATATGCCAGAGCTTCAGAAATTTCAATATCCATCGCAGAAACTGAGAATAACCTCATTATTAAAATTAGTGACGATGGAATTGGATTTGATTTAAACACCATTGAACTTGGAAATGGACTGGAAAATATGCAAAAAAGAGCCGCAGAAATAAACGGAAAAATCAACATTCAATCTAAAATTAACGCGGGCACCCAAATTGAAATTGTGTGTGACAAAAATAAGACAAATGCCTTATAGCAATTTGATGCATTTATTTTTATTTTTAAAAAATAAAATCACTTCTTATGAACATTAAAATAGCCATTGCGGAAGACAACAGCTTTTTAGCAAAAGTAGTGATAGAAAAATTATCGTTTTTTAATGATTTAAAGTTTAAATTTCGAGGAGAAAACGGTGCCGAACTTATTCGAAAATTGGAGTGCGACCATAATGTGGATGTTATCTTAATGGACATACAAATGCCAGAAATGGATGGCATTGCAACTACTGAAATTGTTAAAAAAAAATACCCACACATTAAAATTATTATGATTACTGTTTTTGATGATGATGAAAATATTTTTAACGCCATAAAAGCCGGTGCAAATGGCTATTTATTAAAAGAAGTTGATGCTGAAAATTTGCATAAATGTATTTTAGAAGTCATCAATGGCGGAGCTCCAATGACGCCCAGTATCGCTTTAAAAACTTTGAATTTATTGCGCAATCCTATTTTGGCTGAAAACGACGATACCATTAATGAAATAAAACTAAGCAATAGGGAAACCGGCATTTTAGAACACTTAAGCATCGGTTTAAATTACAATGAAATTGCTGATAATTTAATTATTTCACCTTCAACCGTTAGAAAACACATTGAAAACATCTACAAAAAACTGCAAGTGCACAATAAAGTTGAAGCGGTTCTTAAAGCTAAAAAACATAAACTCATCTAAATTTTATACCGATTTATGAAAAAGATTTAACAAAAAAGAGCGGCAATTGCCGCTCTTTTTATCCTTATCAACAACCTATCAAATAAAAAATAAAAGTTTAAAAAAAATTTAATAACCTCCGCCTAAGGCTTTGTACAAATTAATGACTGCATTCATTTGATTATATTTATTGTTAACCAACTCTAGTTCAGTATATAAAGCATTGTCTTTTGCCGTTAAAACTTCTAAATAATTAACCATTCCATATTGCAATAATTCATCCGAATAATCGGCTGCAATTTTTAAAGCATCCAGTTTATTTTTTCTGATCACCAGTTTTTCTGTTTCATTATTATAATCTGCCAAAGCATCAGAAACCTCTTTTCCGGCGATTAAAAGACTTTCCTCAAATTGCAAATAGGCTTTTTGCTGATTTACTTTTGCTATTTCAAAATTTGTTTTAATTTGTCTTTGGTTAAAAATAGGCTGGGTCAATCCTGTTATTATTGTTGAAAAAAGCGCATTGGTATTGAACCAGTCTTTTAATTCCAAACTCCTAAAACCACCTGAGGCATTAACCGTTAGTGAAGGATAAAAATGACTTTTCGCAACATTTGTCAATTCAAAGGAGTTTCTAAAATTTAGTTCCGCCGAAACCACATCAGGCCTTCTGCTTAATAACAATGCAGGAATTCCCACTTTGATATTTGCTGTTATAATTTGGTTTTCAAATAAGTCTCTTTTTATAATTTTTGGAGATTTTCCAAGCAAAATACTTAAGGTATTTTCAAAAATAGTGACATTGTATTTTAAATCCTTCAAAATAATTTCAGTCTCATATTTTTGTGCTTCAGTTTGCTTTACAGATACTTCATTTACAATCCCCGCACTTTTTAGCGCTTTTATGGTTTCTAAACCTTTCTCTCTGTTAATTAAAGTTTTTTCAGCCACTTTAACTTGTGCATCTAAGGCCAACAACTGGAAATATGTTGAAGCAATACTTGCTACAATTTCAGTTTGAATTGCTTGTTGTACCGAAACAGTTTGTAAATAAGAGGCTATTGAAGCTCTTTTACTGCTTCTTATTTTACCCCAAATATCGGCTTCCCAAGATAGGTTTCCTGAAAGTTCATATTGGTTAAAATCGTTACTGTTCTTTGTCTTTTCATAAATCCAAGTTGCATTTGAGTTTAAAGAGGGTAGTTGGCCCAGTTTTCTCTGCTTCATAGTTGCTTCGGCTGCCAATAAATTTTGAAGCGCCATTTTCATGTCAAAGTTATTAGACAAACCTTCTTTTATATATTCTTGTAAAATAGGGTCGGTAAATAATTTATCCCAAGAGACAGCAGCTATTGAAGTGCTGTCAAGAATTTGATCTGTTCTATAAATATTTGCTGTTTCAGCCACAGGTGTTTTGTAATTTTTAGCTACAAAACACGATTGTAATAAAACACTTATTATAATTATGAATGCTAATTTTAAACTATTTTGTTTTCTCATTTTTACTTTTTTATAAAATTTCAGGATCATCTTCGCTTGGTTTTTTGCCAATAAGCTCTTGTAAACTTTGGAAAATCACAAATAATACAGGAATTACCAATACCCCAATCAAAGTTCCAATTAACATACCGCCGGCTGCACCTGTTCCTATAGATTTATTTCCAACAGCGCCCACACCACCAGCTAAGGCTAATGGCAACATTCCAAAAATAAAGGCGAACGAAGTCATGATAATTGGTCGTAAACGCGCTTTTGCGCCTTGTATGGCCGATTCTGTCAATGACATTCCTTGTCTTCTTCGCTGCAAAGCAAATTCCACAATTAAAATGGCATTTTTAGCCAACAAACCAATCAACATAATTAAGGTTACCTGAAAATAGATGTTATTTTCCAATCCGGCTAAATTTACAAATCCAATGGCTCCAGCCACACCAATAGGTAGAGAAAACAATACGGAAAGTGGTAGAATATAACTTTCATATTGTGCGGCTAACAAGAAATAAACAAATATTAAACTTAATAAGAATACCCATATCGCTTGTCCACCCGCAATAATTTCTTCAAGTGTCATCCCTGAAAATTCATAACCATAATTTTTTGGTAAGTGTTGCGCCGCAACTTCTTCGACAGCTTTTATAGCATCACCAGTACTATATCCTGGATTGGATTTCCCTGTAATTGCAATTGCATTTAAAAGGTTGTAACGCGACACAAATTCTGGTCCGTAAATTCTTTCTAAACTAACAAATTGGCTAATTGCAACCGATTCATTGTTGCCATTTCTGATAAAAATATTATTTAAAGTTTCAGCCGTTGCCCTGTCTTCAGGTTTTGCCTGAATCATCACACGATATTGTTTTCCAAATCGGTTAAAATCGGTGGTATATAATCCGCCATAATATCCCTGAAGCGTATTGAAAATATCACTTACTGTTAAACCGGCATCTTTAATTTTTTCAATATTGATATCCAATTGAAACTGCGGAAAATTAGGATTGAAACTCGTCATCGCATATTGAATTTCAGGTCTTTTATTTAATTCCTGAAGAAATTGACCGGAAACATTTCCCATCTCTATCCAAGAGTCATCACCCTTACTTTGCAATTTAAACTCAAAACCATCTGCAGAACCGAATCCAGGTACACTTGGCGGCGTAAAAAAGATTATTTTTGCATCTTTAATTCCGGCTGTTCTTCCAAAAAGTTGCCCAACCACAGCATCAACAGACTGGTTTTTTTCTTTTCTTTCTTTCCAGTCTTTTAATTTAATGATGGAAAAAGCGTAAGAACCACCGCTAACGCCATTTAATAAGCTATATCCAACTACATTCATTCTTTCTTCCACAATGTCCATAGAACTTAAAATAGAATCATAGGTGTTTATAATTTTTTGTGTTTGTTCCAAAGTTGATCCTGGAGGCAAAGAAATATCGGACATAATAATTCCTCTGTCTTCTGCAGGAATAAATCCAGATGGCGTAACTTTAAACAAATAGAAAGCTGATAATGTGGCAATTAACAAAATGGCACCTGTTATCCATTTTCGCTTCATCAATATTTCTAAAATGCGGTTGTATTTCCCTTGCATTGTATCAAAACTGGTATTGAAAGCGATTTTAAAACGTTCCTTTAGCTTGGCTTCTCCATGTTCCGATTCTTTATGGGGTTTTAATAACAAAGCACATAATGCAGGACTCAAGGTCAATGCATTTACGGCCGATATTAGAATAGCTATGGCTAAAGTGATGGCAAACTGCTGATAAAAAATACCTGAAGATCCCTTAATAAAAGTAACTGGCACAAATACCGCAGACATTACCAACGTGATAGATATGATAGCACCTGTAATTTCACTCATTGCTGAAACCGTGGCTTCTTTTCCCGATTTTGCACCTTGGTCTAACTTCGCATGCACCGCTTCAACCACCACAATGGCATCATCAACCACAATTCCAATAGAAAGCACAATGGCAAAAAGCGTTAACATATTTATGGAATACCCAAAAAGGTTCATAAAGAAAAAGGTACCAATAATGGCGACAGGAACTGCAATAACTGGAATTAACGTAGATCGAAAATCCTGAAGAAAAACAAAAACCACTAAAAAGACCAAAGCAAATGCTTCCAATAAGGTGACAATCACTTTATGAATTGAGGCATCTAAAAACGTGTTAACATTAAATGGAACCACATAATCAATTCCTTTTGGGAAATCTTTTTTTGCTTCTTCCAAAATTTTCATAACTTCTTCGGTTACCTCTTGGGCATTTGATCCCGGGGTTTGAAAAACACCTCCGGCAACGCCTGGTTTTCCCATTCCCATATTTTTGGCAACATAGCTAAATGCACCTAATTCTATTTTAGCAACATCTTTTAATCTTAAAAATTGACCGTTTCCTTCCGATTTTATAATGATATTTTCATATTCAGATACTTTAGACAATCGCCCTTTATATTTTATGGTATATTCATAAACACCTTCAGCATTTTCACCAAATTTACCAGGAGCAGCCTCAATATTTTGTTCTCGCAGCGCCGCTTGAATATCTGATGGCATCATATTATACATCGCCATTTTTTGTGGATCAATCCAAATACGCATGGAATAATCTTTGGCTCCAAAAACATTCACTTGTCCAACCCCTTTTACCCTTTGCAATAGCGGAACAATATTTATTTTGGCATAATTCTGAACAAAAGTTTCATCATATTCTTTGTTGTCAGAAAACAATGAGAAAAACAACAGAGCACTTGTTTGTTTTTTTGTTGTTGTAACACCTGTTTGTATGACAACTGAGGGCAATTTGCTGGTGGCTCTGGAAACCCTATTTTGAATATTAACGGCTGCAATATCAGGATCTGTTCCTTGTTCAAAAAATACGCTTATGCTTGCGGCACCATCATTACTGGCTGTGGAAGACATATACGTCATTCCTTCTACACCATTTATTTCTTCTTCCAAAGGAATAATAACACTGTTTAGCACAGTTTCGGCATTTGCGCCAGCATAAGAAGCATTTACCTGAACTGTTGGCGGGGCAATATCCGGATATTGCTCTATGGGCAGCGATAGAAGTCCCAAGACTCCTAAAATGGTTATTAAAATGGAAATTACTGTTGACAAAACGGGTCTGTCAATAAATTTTTTTATCATAATTTAAAAATTATTGGATTGTTATTTTAGCCTGTTTTGATTATTTTTTAACCGCAACAATAGTTGGAATAATTTCTTGGCCTTCAGAAAGTTTTGAAACGCCTTCAACAACAATCAAATCTTTTTCTTCAATACCACTGGAAACAATAAAATCTAAATCCAACGTGCCTTTTGTTTCAATTACACGAGATATTACTTTCTTGTCTTTCCCAACCACATAAACTATTTTTTTCCCTTGCATTTCAAAAACAGCAATTTGTGGCACTAAAACAATGTTTTTTTCTGTAAACGGTATTTGAATAATGCCGCTGCCTCCGCTTCTTAAAATTCCTTCAGGATTTTGAAAATCGGCTCTAATTTCTGTACTTCCGGTTCGTTTATTCATTAAACCATTAACAGTTTCAATTTTACCAGTATGTTTATAAATTGAATTATCAACTAAAATAAGCGAAACATCAGCGATATTGTTTATTTTTTCCCGCATCGTTTCTCCTTTAAAAGTCCTACTAAAATCCAACAATTCCTTTTCATTCATTGAAAAGTAGGCTCTCATATTTTTGGTGTCGGAAACAGTGGTTAAAGGCTCAGCAATAGTGCCACTCACCAAACTTCCTTCTCTATATGGAATACTTCCCACAACGCCATTCACTGGACTTGTAATATTGGCATAATTAATATTTGCCAAAATACTGTTATAGTTACTTTTTGCCTGGGCTAAATTAGCTTTGGCAGTTTCAAGCTGAACATTGCTGATAATATTTCTTTCTACCAACGGCACCAACCTATCAACTTCCACTTGAGCAATATTTACCCTCGCTTTTGCTGCCGAGGCGTCTTGGCTTAAAGTTGCTGTTTCCAGTTTAAATAAAAGTTGTCCTTTTTTTACAATTTGGCCTTCATCAATATAAATTTTTTGGATAAAACCAGTCACTTTTGGCCTTATTTCTACATTTTGCTGCCCTTCCAGATTGGCTGAATATTGTTGATAAACAACGGCATCTTGTTTTTTAACTGTTAGAACATTAAATGGCATTGGACCAGTTGCTTGTTGTTGAGGCTGCTCATTTTTACAGCCGACAAAAACAAGAACCAATAAAATTGTTAGCGTTGATTTTAGGGTATTTTTGATGGTTTGCATTATTCCTTTTGATTTATGATAGTTAGTATATTCTGTTTTATTTCCTTTAAATTGTTAATCATTTTATTTGTAAATTCCATATATTGAGTATTAAACCTAAGGCTTAAATTATTTTCATCATTACTGTTTTTTAGTTGAAGCAACTTTTTTTTATAATTATATATTTTTTGATGGTTGCCCAATTCTTTGGTCCATAACTCGATTTTTTCATCCAATCTTGAAATAAAATGGCTGGGAGAAATTTTAAAATAACGTTTCCGGTCGCCACATTTGGTATAATAGGTTATTCTTTTATTTGATTGCAGCAATTGTAAATTTGTGGATATTGAACTTTTACTCGCTTCTAATTTTTCAGTAAGTTCTTCGAATGATGCGCCTTCAGCACCATTTAATATCAAGTAAACAAAAATTCTGGAAGCTAACGGCGCTAAATTGTCAGCACACTCAAAATGAACCCCAAGTTCTTCAACCAAAGCCAACTTTTCGGCCATCAAAGCATTTTCGTCAATCATAATGAAAAATATTTTTGGCAAAATTAAGTATAGTTCGTTTGTTACCGAACCAAACGGTTGTTAAAATAATGTTAAAAAAAATAGAGGCAGACGCCTCTATTTTAATTCATATAATATGTGATTATTCAACAAATTTGGCAACATTTTGCCACGGTCCGCCATTAATTACGTCGATTCCTTGTTGCTTCAAAAATGAAGTTGCTTGTCCGCTTCTTGCGCCGCTTCTGCAGACCGCAATCACCTTTTTATTCATTTTTTTGATCTCTGCAACTTTAGTTGGAATGGCATTTAATACCATATTTTTTGAGCCTTTTACATGCCCTTCTTTAAACTCTTCAGCTGTTCTTACATCAATAACAACAGCGCCTTCTTTTAAATAATCTTCAATTGAAGCTCCTGCATTTCCACCACCAAATAATCCGAAAAAACTCATTTTTTTTAATTTTAAATTTAGGCAAAGATAATTTAATAAAATGGTACTTAGGTAACTATAGTTACGCTATTTTGAAATAAGGTAAATTCCATTAGCAATAAGCTGCTCGTGTTTTTTATTTTTTTTAAGCTTTGTTAAATAGGCTAAAATTTCTTTTTCTAATAGGGTATCTGACTGGTAAATAAGTTCATACATTTCCATAGGCAATAACCAATCTGAAGCGAAACTTGCTTTTAATTTTTCAAAAATTTGGGTAAATCTCAAAAAATCAACTTCACCACTCTTTCTCATTTCTGCAATTTCCTGATACATTTTATGCAACTTGATTTCTTCTTCCGAATAAGAAATTTTATGCGTTTTGGTCGAAGAAACTTCTCCCAAATCCTTAAACGAATTTACGGAAGCCGGTCCGGCATAGGCAGAAATTATTTCTTTTCCCACAGCCATATCATAAATGCCCCATTCTGGTTTAAACAACACTTTATCATTATGTGTCACAGTACAATTTTTAAAGGAAATGAGTAAAATCTTTCCTTTTAAATCGCGTTTTCCTGTAATCACTTCGCCTTCCACTTTAATATTTCCTTCAAAAAGCAAGGTTGTTTTTTTGCCTTCATAAATTCCGTAAACCTCCAAATCTTTCGGAAACATATCTTCAATCGCCAAATTGATGCCTTTTAACTTTCCTAGCGGACTCCCGAAACCTTCCAGATGATAATCGGTTCCGTGGCCTATCAATTCTTTGTCCCTGCTCGCCAAAGCTGTTGGCCCTGTGGTTTGAATATAAATAGGTTTGTTGTTGTTATCAACAATCACATTGGAGAAAACACCTGAAATCTGAAGCCCTGTGCTCAGTTCTACCGTGCCTATATTTTTTGATTTTATCAATTTTTGAACACCGCTTAATCCACCATTTCTTAGCGACATTTTATTGGCAAATTCTTCCAACACAAAACTTAAATGTGCAAAGTCGGGGGTAACGTAAAGTTGTGGCTGTGGTTTGGTAATGTCGAAATTTTGGGTGGCGGATTCAATGGAATAAGGCACTTTTTTAACTTTATTGGTCAAACATTTTTTACTTTCGCCTAAGGAAGAAAGCAATCCTGCTCCATATATTTTCGGATTTTCCAAAGTTCCGATTAAGCCGTATTCAACTGTCCACCAATGCAAATTTCGTATTTGTGCCATTTCAGAAAGTTCACCCATCGTATTTTGCAATTCTTCCACTTTTTGTTGGGCATTTTCAATTTCTTCTTCCGAAGAATTTGGATCTTCCTTTAAAATGGAAAGCAACCTTATGGCTTCATACATTTCATAATCTTCAGAAGAAGAAATAGCTTTACAGCCGATTTCTCCAAACCTGCGCAAGTATTCGGCATATTCCGGATTTGCGATTATTGGTGCGTGTCCTGCCGCTTCGTGGATAATATCGGGAGCCGGCGTATATTCCAAATGGTCTATTGTTCTGATATCAGAAGCAATTACCAAAACATTGTAAGCCTGAAATTCCATAAAAGCATTGGGCGGAATAAATCCGTCCACAGAAACCGCTGCCCAGCCAATGTCTTTTAAAATGCGGTTCATTCCTTCCATTCTCGGAATTTCCTCCGTGGAAATACCGGTTTTTTTCAGACCTTCCAAATACGATTCGTGCGCCACTTTACTCAAAAAATCAATGTTCATTCGCATCACATAACGCCAAACAGCCTGATTTTGGGCCGTATATTCGTTATAAGGCTGCTTTACAATAAACTGATGCAAATGTTTTGGTAACCGTTCAGTAACTTTATTGAATTTCATCATGTTTTTCATCTGTTTAAATTTTATTTTTTAGCGGTAACAGATGCTGTTCGCCATTAATAATTCCTTTGTGAGTCAAAATTTGTAACGCTCGTTTCATTTATTGCATTTTACGCCGTGAATTTACAATTTTTAAAATTCTTTTAGAAAATTATAAAAAATAATCTTGATATAGTCTTAATGAATTTAAACTTTTGGAATTTAACCTTTTGACTTCGTTTTCGCAATCGTTTTAGTAAATTTCACAAGAATTTATGACCCAATCAAAAGCGCTTCAATTGAATACTTCGTATCTTTGTGTTTTTCAAAATAATACCTATTTTTTATGAATAAGAAAGTGATTTTAATGATTTTAGACGGCTGGGGAATAACCCAAGATCCTAAAGTTTCTGCAATTTACAACGCAAAAACTTCTTATATAGACAGTTTGTATGGCAAGTACGCAAATGCAAGTTTGCGAACCGATGGAGAATATGTGGGTTTGCCGGAAGGACAAATGGGAAACAGTGAAGTTGGACATATGAATTTAGGTGCCGGCAGAATTGTGTATCAGAACTTGGTTCGGGTGAATATGGCGGTTAAAAATAAAACGCTTGGGAAAGAAAAGGAATTGCTGGACGCAATTTCTTACGCAAAAGAAAATAATAAAAATATTCACTTGTTGGGATTGGTTTCCGACGGTGGAATCCATTCTCATATTGATCATTTAAAAGGATTGCTGGATGTTGCCGCAGAACACAACCTGAAAAATGTGTTTTTGCATGCCTTTACCGACGGAAGGGATTGTGACCCAAAATCGGGCATCAGTTTTATTGAAACCATTCAAAATTATATGAAAGAAACCACCGGCGAATTGGCTACCATTACCGGGCGTTATTTTGCGATGGACAGAGACAAACGCTGGGAACGCATAAAATTGGCTTATGATGCACTTGTAAATTCCGTAGGCGAAAAATCGACCAATGCTATTAAAAGTATCGAAGAAAGTTATGCCAACGATGTAACCGATGAGTTTATCAAACCCATCATTATGATCGATGAAAATGGCCAGCCAAAAACACAAATCAAGGCTGATGACGTGGTTATTTTCTTCAACTACAGAACTGATAGAGGGCGCGAATTGACAGAAGTTCTTACCCAAAAAGACTATCCTGATTTTGGAATGAAAACA
>CAMDPE010000022.1 GCA_945903795.1 Lutibacter flavus
TGTAATTTGGCAGCGTCTAAATCTTCCATACTTCCAATAACTGAATTTTTGTAAGGATGATTTTTAAAGATATGTTGATTAATACCAGTGCGATACATAACTTTTCCGTAAGGCGCATTGTCAATTCTGGCACGTTTTTCCTCCTTGATTACCTCGTTTTGTGTATCAACTCCAACTTGATTAATCACTGGGTGCAACATACGTTCAGACTCTAACCACAATCCAAGTTCCAAATTATTTGATGGAAATGTTTCATAATAAAAAGTACGGTCTTGTGTTGTATTTGCATTGTTTGCACCGCCATTGGCTGATACAATTTTAAAAAATTCACCTTTTGGGATATTTTTTGTTCCTTCAAATAATAAATGTTCAAAAAAGTGTGCGAATCCTGTTCTTCCTTCAACTTCATCTTTTGCGCCAACATGGTACATTACCGAGGTGCTAATAATAGGAGCGGAATTGTCCTTGTGTAAAATAACGTGCAGGCCGTTACTTAAATCGTACTCTTCAAATTCAACTTTTTGGGCGAATAGGCTAACGCTTAAAAATAGCGCCAAAGAGCTTAAATAGATAATTTTTCTCATAGGTATTAATAATTTAATTTAATTAATGTTTGCGTATTTGACGCATTTGTTATTTAGATGTTACAATTTAGAAGCAGAAACAATTAATTCATTTTGAGTTTATTTCATAGCAAATTGATTTTCAAAGTTATCATTTTTTTTTAAAAACTTTAAGAATACTTCAAAAATTAACCAAATCTTAATAAATATTATAATTTTTGGGCAAAAGTAGCGTCGTATGTTATAAGAAATTCATAATTGTTAATTTGAAATTATAAATTTTTATTCAGGTTGCGTTAGTGATTGAAACGAAAATCCTTTTTTGAGGTTTTTCGCCTAAAAAAAGATTGCAGTGTAAAGCACGCCAGCCTTTTCGGCGGGAACGCCAAAAATATTATTGGGTAGGATTCCTGAAATTTTAAAATTTATTTTCAAATTCTAAAACAGATTTTAAAAAGCTTAAGATGAGCAATTTATTTGAAGTGAATTTGTTTTGCAGAAATAAGAAAAAAGACATATATTTGCACCCGCCTAAGTAGAAAAGGCAATCAATTTAATTAATAAAGCGAATAAAAACAAAGCTTATGTACGCAATTGTAGAGATAGCAGGGCAGCAGTTTAAAGTAGCAAAAGACCAAAAAGTTTACGTACACCGTTTACAAGAAGAAGAAGGAGCAAGTATTTCTTTTGACAAAATTCTTCTTATAGGCGATAATGGTACTATAACAGTTGGCGCCCCAGCTATAGATGGAGCCGAAGTAACGGCCAAAATTTTATGTCACCTTCAAGGTGATAAAGTAATCGTTTTCAAAAAGAAACGTAGAAAAGGATTCAGAAAAAAGAATGGACATCGCCAGGCTTTAACTGAAATTCAAGTTGAAGGTATTTTTGCCAGTGGCGCAACAAAAAAAGCTGTCGCTAAAAAAGAAACTCCTAAAGCTAAAGTTGAAGCGGTAAAAGAAACTGCTTCTGTTGATTTTGAATCAATGACTGTTGCTGAATTAAAAGCTTTGGCTAAAGAAAAAGGTATTGAAGGATACACTTCTTTGAAAAAAGCAGAATTAATTGAAGCATTAACTAAATAAGAACCAAAATTTTAAAACCATAAGGTCATGGCACATAAAAAAGGAGTAGGTAGTTCGAAGAACGGTAGGGAATCGGAATCGAAACGACTAGGAGTAAAAATATTTGGTGGACAAGCTGCAATTGCAGGTAACATTATTGTTCGTCAAAGAGGAACTCAACACCATCCTGGTGATAACGTATATATGGGAAAAGACCATACTTTACACGCTAGAGTGGATGGTTTGGTGAAATTCTCAAAAAGAAAAGACAATAAATCATTTGTTTCTATCGATCCAATCGAAGCGTAACATTTAGATTTAATATATTTTAAGCTCCCAAACTTTTAAAAGTTCGGGAGTTTTTTTATGCGCTATTTACTACATTTGCGCTTATGTACTTTGTATACGACTTACTTATTTTGGTTGCCGGATTTGTCTTAAAAATAACGGCGCTTTTCAATAAAAAAATCAAACTTTTTATTGATGGAAGAAAACAAACTATTTTTAAACTGCAACAAGCAATTTTAAAAGATGATGAAGTGATTTGGATGCATTGCGCTTCGTTGGGCGAATTTGAACAGGGAAGGCCAATTATTGAAAAACTTAAAATAAAATTTCCTACCAAAAAAGTGGTGCTCACTTTTTTCTCGCCATCAGGCTATGAAGTTCGGAAGAATTATGAATTTGCTGATGTGGTTTGCTATTTGCCTTTAGATTCCAAACAAAACGCAAAAAGATTTCTTGATATTATTCATCCGCAATTGGCCATTTTTGTGAAATATGAATTTTGGCCCAACCTGTTGAAAGAACTTAAAAACAGGAATATTGAAACTTTGCTGATTTCCGGAATATTCAGGGAAAATCAGTTGTTTTATAAATCCTACGGCGGTTGGATGCGCAAATCGCTATCATCTTTTTCGCATTTTTTTGTGCAGGATGAAAACTCCAAACAATTGCTGAACAGCATCAATTTCAACAATGTTACCGTTAGTGGCGATACGCGTTTCGACCGTGTTTTTGAAATTACGCAACAAAATAACAAACTGCCTTTTATTGAAGAATTTATCGACAATAAATACACGCTTGTTGCCGGAAGCACCTGGAAAGAAGACGAAATGATGTTGGTGGATTATATCAACAACAAGGCTTCGGAAAACGAAAAATTTATTATTGCGCCACACAATATTAATGAAAAAGACATTGCCGAGTTGAAAAATGCCATTTCAAAAAAAGCAGTTTTATTCTCAGAAAAGGACATTAAAAATCTATCTGACTATCAGGTTTTTATTATTGACACTGTTGGGATTCTGACCAAGATTTACAGTTACGCTTCTGTTGCTTATGTTGGCGGCGGCTTCACAAAAACCGGTGTTCACAATGTTTTGGAGCCCGCAACATTTGGTGTTCCAATATTAATAGGTCCAAATTACTATAAATTTAAGGAAGCTATTGATTTGGTGAAAAATAACGCTTGTTTTGTTGTGGATAATACTAAAGATTTATCTTTACAGTTAGATCAATTTTATCAGCTCGAAGAAACTAGGCTGAAAGTAGGCAAAAGTGCCAAAAAATACGTGGTTGATAATACAGGTTCAACTGCAAAAATTTTAAATTATTTAGAAAGATGAGAGAAAAACTGGAAAAATATTTTTCATATGTTTTTGAAAAAGAATTAATAGATGAAATTGTTCAGGTTGGCATTTATAAAAAATTGCGCGAAAATGAAGTGTTGGTCGATTTAGGCGATAAAATGAAAGGAATACCTTTGTTATTGGAAGGCGCCATTAAAATTGTGCGGGAAGATAAAAATGGGGACGAAATATTACTTTACTTTTTAGAACGTGGAGACACTTGCGCCAGTTCCTTTGCAAGCGCCGTTTCAAATACAAAATGTGGCATTAGAGCCATTGCCGAAAAAGAATCAGAAATTATTTTTCTGCCGAAAGAAAAATTGGATGACTGGATGGTAAAATACAAATCTTGGAGAAATTTTGTGATTGAAAGTTACAATATTCGTTTAAATGAAATGATGGAAACTGTAGATAGTTTGGCTTTTATGAGAATGGATGAGCGACTGTATAAGTACTTGACAGACAAGGCTCAAATAATGAGAGAGACATCCTTAAATACCACACACCAAGAAATTGCTTATGATATGCACACTTCTCGCGTAGTTATTTCAAGGCTATTAAAACAGCTAGAAAATGAGAGTAAAATTAAATTATATAGAAATAAAATTGAGATTTTGGAATTTTAATTTATGTGATGCAAATCACAAATTAATCTTAATTATTGGATATTTTTGAGAGTTTTAAATAATTAGATTATGGATTTTATAACACAACCTTGGGAATGGTATGTTGCCGGTCCTGTAATTTCGTTTATCATGTTTTTGCTGTATTATTTTGGTGAACGATTTGGTGTGTCATCAAATCTGGAAACATTTTGTTCGATTGGCGGCGCTGGAAAGTTTGTCAACTATTTTAAAATTGATTGGAGAGACAATCTTTGGAATTTAATTTTTATTGCCGGCTCCATCGTTGGCGGTTTTATCGCCTCAAATTATTTAACTACAACCGATGCTGTTGCCATAAATCCGCAAACAGTAAAAGATTTGGCAGATATTGGAATTATGAATGCGGGCCAATCGTATTTGCCTGATGAGATTTTCAGTGTTGATACCATGCTTACTTTAAAAGGTTTTTTAATCTTAATTGTCGCAGGTTTTTTGGTTGGTTTTGGTGCTCGATGGGCTGGAGGCTGTACGTCTGGTCACGCAATTGTTGGGTTAAGCAATTTAGAATTGGCCTCATTAATTGCCGTAATTGGCTTTTTTATAGGCGGCTTGGTGATGACTTGGTTAATTTTACCCCTAATATTTTAGCAAGATGAAATATATAAAGTTTTTTTTAGTGGGTATTCTTTTCGGAATTGTGATGAGCAAAGCCGAAATTATTTCGTGGTACAGAATATACGAAATGTTTAAATTCCAGTCTTTTCATATGTACGGAATTATAGGCTCTGCAATATTGCTTGGGATGGTTAGTATGTTTTTATTCAAGAAAAAAATGGTTAAAACTTTCAAGGGAGAAGAAATATATGTGATGCCTAAAAAAGAGGGATTGTCCCGAAACCTTTTAGGCGGAATTCTCTTCGGATTGGGCTGGGCGTTGGCCGGCGCTTGTCCGGGACCAATGTTTGTGCTCATAGGAAAAGGTGTGGTTTCTATTCTGGTGGTCATTTTTGGCGCTACGTTGGGCGCATTTTTTTACGGAGTTTATAAGGATAAATTACCTCACTAACAAAAATGAAACGAGCGATAACAAATTTTGATACACAGTAGAATGATTAATGGCGACTGCATCTGTACCAATAAAAAATAAAAGATAAACAGATGAAACGAGCATAACAAATTTTGATACATGAAGAAATGATTAATGGCGAACATTAGCTGTTCAGCTAAAAAATAATATTTTAACAGATGAAAATACACGACATTGTTGCAGCTAATTTTTCAGAGATATTCGAGGAAAATTTACGAACTGAAATTTGTAACAATGGTATTTTAAAATCTGTTGAGGCCGATAAAATAATTATTGATGTAAGAACTGATATTGAGTTTATTCCCTTAATTGTTTCCGGAATTGTAAAAGTAA
The DNA here is from genome assembly GCA_945903795.1 of Lutibacter flavus. GTDB lineage: Bacteria > Bacteroidota > Bacteroidia > Flavobacteriales > Flavobacteriaceae > Lutibacter > Lutibacter flavus_A. The sequence goes on from CAMDPE010000022.1 coordinate 5,284, forward strand.
AGCGGCGCGACGGAAAAGGAAATGGCATTTTTTTGCATTATTTAAAGCCGAAACAAACCAGCGCAATTGCCATCACATATGCAATTGAAAACAAAAAATGTGAAATTAGGCTTGAAGCTGAAAGTAACGTAACATACATAGCGATTCCAGCAAAAGTTGTAATTTCGTGGTTTTTAAAATACGGCACGTGGCGTTCTTTTTATTTTAAATTGAATCATCAGCAAACGGCTTATTTAATTGAAAAAATTAATTACATCGCTTTTGAAAATTTAGAGTTCAGGTTGATAAAATATTTGGAATATACCAGTTTAACAACCGATAAAAACACCATCAATAAAAAGCATTTTGACATTGCCCGCGATTTAAAGGTTTCCCGGGAAGCAATATCAAGGATTTTGGAAAAACTGGAAAAAGACGAGACAGTAACATTGGGAAGAAATAAAATTACCCTGAATTAATGGAGTTATTAGACAAATTCGGAAGAAAAATTACTTATTTGCGATTGGCAGTTACAGACCGCTGCAATTTGCGTTGCCAATACTGCATGCCAGCCCAAGGGATTGATATTGTTGACAGATCGGAATTGCTTTCCTATAAAGAAATGTACCGAATTACACGTGTGCTTTCCGAATTGGGCGTTAATAAAGTGCGTTTAACCGGCGGCGAACCTTTTGTAAGAAAAGATTTTGTGAATTTTTTGGAATCGCTTTCTTTTAATGATAAACTCGAGGAAATTAACATCACCACCAACGGCGCTTTAATTTCAAACCACATCGATAAACTGGAAGCCTATAAAATCAATGCCATTAATTTAAGTCTAGACAGCCTTCAGAAGGAAAAATTTGCAAAAATTACGCGTCGGGATGTTTTTGACAGTGTTTATGACACTTTTGAAAAGCTGGAGAAAAGCAATTTAAAATTAAAATTAAATGTGGTTGTGCAGTCGGGCGTAAATACCGATGAGATCATCGATTTTATTGAACTCACAAAAAATAAGGACGTTGCCGTTCGTTTTATTGAAGAAATGCCTTTTAACGGAAAAGGGCAAAGGGATATTTCTGAAGTTTGGAACTTCAAAAAAATACTGAACCATATCAAAAATCAGTATTCGGATATTGAACCTATTTTATCAAAAAAATCGTCCACTTCAGTAAATTACCGCATTCCGAATTACCAGGGAACTTTTGGTATCATTCCCGCATTTACACGCACTATTTGCAGTGATTGCGACCGAATCCGTATTACTTCCACAGGCTTGTTTAAAAACTGTTTGTTTGATGGCGGCGTGTTTAACGTTCGTGATTTTATAAGAAATGGCGCCAGTGATGACGAATTAAAGCAACTGTTTATTGATACCGTTCACCACAAACCAGAAAACGGTTTTATCGCGGAAGATTCCCGAGGAAACGCTGTTTCGGAAAGTATGTCTACTATTGGCGGTTAAATTAAAAAAACGCACATTAAAATTTGCTGCATCAGCAGTCTGGACGAAGCGAAATTAGCTATAATTACAGTAGCTTCTATCAACCAAAAATAATCTTAATGATTTGAGTGTTTCAGAATCAAATTAATCTAGCGTAATATATGACCCTTATTATTTTATAAAATGAAATAATAAAGGTCATATATTACCGTTTATAGGTCTTTTTTATTCAAATATTTGAAAAAACATACTTTTTATTAAATTTGTTGATAAATGTCATCTAATCTCATTGATGAGATAATTAGATTTGCATGCTATATGTGCTTGAATTTAAGTTAAACGAGAAACAAAATCTGACTAACCGCAAATTAACTTCTTCTAAATTTAACTTCTTCAGGTATTTTAAAAGAAAAATAATCAAAATTTTACGAAAGTTGAATCAATGCATAATTTGTGTTTTGATCTAATGTGTTGTTAATTAAATTAAATGCAAAAATAAGATTTTAGACTTGTTGTCTGAAATTGAATTGAGTATTTCAAAGTTTAGTAATAAGGATTTGTCTAATTGACAAATGCCAATGAATATAGCAATTTCTCAAAAAAACTAATATTAAGATTTAATTTTAACCCCAAATTTTATAATTACACAAGTAATAATAACGCATTGGAGTAAAATTATATAAGTCATTCAAAACATTATGGCAATAAAACTACCCAATCAGTCCAACCTAAAAAGTAATCGATTTAATAAATTAGCTATCTTACTTTTTGTAAATGTTTTTATGTTTTTTGGCTTTATGCAGCATTCTTTTGCGCAAGATGCCTTCATAAATTTTGAGACAACAGATACAATTTGTGAAGCAGAAAGTGCGACCATGCAGGTAACCATTGGCGCGAGTGTTGGGCCATATACCGTTGTATATTATGATGGAGCAAGCAATTTCACTATTAATAATTACAATAGCAATGCCGATCCTGAGAGTGCCAGTTATGGTGGCGATTCTATCAATATCTCGCCAACTACAACCACTGACTATTCGCTGGTAAGTGTTTTAGATTTCTATGGGACTGAATTGCCTCTAAACGCCACAACCATTTCATTAACTGTGAATCCGTTACCTGAAAGTTTGGTGGTTATCGTAAATGCAGGTGCTGCCGTTTGCCCCGGAGTCAATTTCACGATTTCGGCAACAGCAACAAATGGAAATACTTATGAATTGTGGAATGCAGCCAATTCAGTAAAAATTGGTGATTTACCTTATGAGGCAAATATTACGGCAAATACAAATTATACAGTAAGGGCAATAAGTGGCTTTGGTTGTGCTATTTCTCAACCCTTAACGGTTGCTCTGGAAAATACACCACCAACTATTTCCGGTGAAGGTAATAAGATTTTAAATCCCGTTGTGGGGACTTGTGGCACCACATTGCCCGATTACCGATCTACTGTTACGATTTCCGACAATTGTTCGGCTATAGGGAATATAACTTTAACACAAAATCCTGTTGTTGGTTCAAGCATCAGCGGCCATAATACTGTGCAGGCGGTTGTAATAACAGCAACAGATGAAGCCGGTAATCAAAATACTTATAATTTTAATGTTACCTTAATTGATAATATAATTCCTGAAATTTCTTGTGTAGCAGATAAACCAGTTGCAGCCAATAGTGGTTGCTCTTATATTCACAGTGGCACGGCCTGGAATGCCGTTGGAGCAGACAATTGTACTGTAGCTTCAGTAGCTTATAATTTAAGTGGTGCAACTTCTGGAACTGGAACTAATTTAAATGGAGTAACATTTTTAGCTGGAGTTACAACAGTAACTTGGACAGTTACAGATGGAGCTGGATTAACGGCCACCTGTAGTTTTCATGTCTCAATTTCGGATTCTGAGAATCCTACCGTAAGTTGTGTAGCCAATAAAACAACAAGCACAAGTTCTGGTGCTTGTGCCTACACACACATAGGTACTTCTTGGGATGCAACGGCTGCAGATAATTGTGGCTCACCAGCTGTTTCTTATGTATTAACAGGTGCAACTAATGCAACTGTTGCAACAACTTTAAATGGCGCTGTGTTTAATAAAGGGGTAACAAATATTGCAGTTACGGTAACTGATGGGGCATTAAATACAGCAACTTGTAGTTTTAGCGTTACAATTAATGATACAGAAAAGCCAACAATTGTAAATTTACCTGCAAATATTGCAGTAAATAATGATTCCGCTTCTTGTGGTGCAGTTGTTTCTTGGGTTGCCCCAACGGCAGCAGATAATTGTGCAGGCCAAAGTATTGCTCAAACTTCCGGTTTGGCAAGTGGTTCAATTTTTCCTATTGGTGTCTCTACAATTACATATACAGCTACTGATGCAAGTTCCAATGCATTTATAGGTAGTTTTACAATTACAGTTACAGATAATGAATTTCCAGAAATTACGTGCCCTTCAAATATTAGTCAAAATATTTTAGCAGGCACTTGTAGTAGTGTTGTAACCTATACCGCACCTGTTGGTACAGATAATTGTATAGGCTCAGTTACAACTCAAATAGCTGGATTGGCTTCGGGAGCAACTTTCCCTTCCGGAATTACTACGAACACTTTTAGGGTTACTGATGCTTCGGGAAATGCAACTACTTGCAGTTTTACAATAACAATTACAGATAACGAAAATCCAACCATTGTAAATTTACCTGCAAATATTTCAGTAAATAATGATGCCAATACCTGCGGCGCTGTTGTAACTTGGACAGCTCCAACTGCAGCTGATAATTGCAGCGGAAGCAGTATTGCTCAAACTGCGGGTTTTTCAAGCGGCAGTATTTTTCCTGTAGGAATCACAACAATTACTTACACTGCAACAGATACAAATTTAAATACATCTACTGCGAGTTTTACCATAACGGTTAGTGATACACAAATTCCTGTAATAGTTGGGTGTCCTTCAAATATTACAAAATCAACAGATTTAGGCTCTTGTAATGCAACTGTTTCTTGGACTGAACCTTCAGCAAATGACAATTGTACAACTTCAGGAAATATAACATGGACAAAATCCCACACACCAGGCACAGTATTTACTGTAGGAACAACTACTGTTACCTATATAGCTAAAGATCAGGCAAACAACGTTAGCGCAACTTGCTCTTTTGATGTAACCGTAGTGGATTCACAAAAACCTGTGATTAGCAATTGTCCAACCACAATTACAAAAATCACAGATGTAGGCGCTTGCACCGCCATTGTATCATGGACAGAACCTACCGCCACAGATAATTGCACGGTACAGGGAAATTTGGTTTGGGTAAAATCACATATACCGGGCGCTGTATTTCCTGTTGGAACAACCACAGTCACCTATACAGCAACAGATGCAACAGGGAATATAAGCAATGTTTGTAGTTTTGATGTCATTATTTCAGATACGCAACTGCCAATAGCCGTATGTAAATCGACAACCATTTATTTAAATAGTTCAGGTGTGGCAACATTAACTGTGAACGATGTAAATGATGGATCATTTGATAATTGCACTGCGTCAGGTAGTTTAATAATTACCCTCAGCAAAACCACATTCAATTGTTTAAATAAGGGGGAAAATTCAGTTACTATGACAGTGAAGGATGCATCCGGAAATACAAATACTTGTATAGCCACTGTCACTATTGCAGATAATTCAGCTCCAACACTTACGGCAACTGCAGGAACCGTAGATTCAAATTTAAATACAGATTCCGGAAAATGTACTTATGCCGTAAAGGGTTCGGAACTGGATCCTATTGGTGTTGACAATTGTGCGACGGGTGTTATTTTATCCTATAGTGTTACGGGAGCCACAACTATAACAGGCACGGGTTCATTGGCGGGTAAAACATTATTGAAAGGGGCAAATGTGATTACTTGGACAGTTTCAGATGGAACCAATACATCAACGGCACTGGTTTTTACCAAAACCGTAATTGACAACCAGGCACCTGTGGTTTCCACAGTTGGGAATCAGAATAAAGGAACTGGTGCTGCAGTTTGTGGCTATGTAGTGTCGGGAACGGAGTTTGATGCAACCTATTCGGATAATTGTTCAGTAACATCGGTTTCTTATACCATTAATTCTGGTACGCCTGTTGTCGCTTCCACATTAGCCGGAGTTTTAATTCCAACAGGAATTAATACTATAGTATGGACTTTATCCGATGGAACAAATACCAAATCAAGCAGTTTTAGAGTTACCGTCACAGATAATACACTGCCTGTTATTACCACAATTTCAAATATTACGAAGGAAATTGTTACCGGTTGTGATGTGGTTGTTAGTTGGACAGAACCTGTTGCCAGTGATAATTGTTCCTTAACCAGTTTTACAAAAACAGCCGGATTACCAAATGGATCTAGTTTTCCCGTAGGAACCTCAATTGTTACCTATAAAGCCATTGATGCTTCAGGAAACAGTGCTACAATGAGTTTTAATGTCATTGTTGTTGACCTTACGCCACCGGTTTTAACTTGTCCTTCAGGTAGTTCATTAGCTGCTCCATTTGAAAAAGTGGCGGGCGCAGGTGTGTGTAATTATAATGTTGTAGGAACGGAATTCGATCCCACAACAACAGATGGCTGTGCATTTACTGCCGCAACAAATTCTTTTGACGGCACAACCACTTTACAAGGAAAAGAGCTGCCTGTTGGAAATCATACCATTATATGGACGGCCGTAGATGAATTTAATAATACAAGTTCATGCACTATTTATGTTCGGGTAGCAGACAATCAAAATCCAACATTTACACAATTAACTGGCAATTTTCCCAAAAATACAGATCCGGCAAAATGCTATTATACAATTTCTGACACCTTTTTCGATTTAAGAAATATTAATGACAACTGCCAATTACAAGTTGCAACTTATGTAATCACAAAAAATGGAATTACACAATTTACAGGTTCCAACACACTTTCCGGAATTCAGTTACCTTCAGATGAAACCTATCCTTACTCTATTGTATGGACAGTAAAAGATGTAAATGACAATACCGTAGTGGCAGATGCATTTACAATAAATGTCACCGACAATCAACCGCCAACATTTATATGTTACGGAAATGAAACACGAAGCATTCCTAGTACGGTTTGTAATTACACCATCGTCGGCACAGAATTTGACCCAATTGGTTTGGCAGATAATTGCGACACTTTAGGAAGCTTAATCATATCTTATACGCTTGATGGCATTTCAGGAGGAACTTCAACTAGCTTAGCTGGGAAAGTTTTGGCTGCAGGAGTTCATCCTGTGGTTTGGACAGTAACTGATTCCAAAGGAAATACTGCGACATGTAATTTTAATATTACAGTTAAGGATCCAGTACTGCCTGTTATATCAGCAGTTATAAACCAAACAAGAAACGCGCCAACAAATAGTTGTTCCTATACTGCAGTAGGAACAGAATTTAATCCGGCTACAGTCACTGACAATTGTCCGTCTTATACACTTATAAATAATCAAAGCGGAACAGCAACATTGGCAGGATTTGAATTTCCTGTTGGTATAACAGTGGTTGTTTGGACGGTTACTGATGCCGGTGGAAATGTGGCAACCATGCAGTACCAAGTTGAAGTGTTAGATGTTACGGCACCAGATTACCAATTGTTGGGTGATATATCCTCTGTGGTTTCAATAACAAAATCAACCTCAGCATCAAGTTGTTATTATACGGCTATTGGAGGTGAATTTAATCCTCAAGCCATAACAGATAATTGTACTTCAGCAAATTATACTATTTTAAATAATTATAATAATTATCGTTCCTTAGACTATGTTCAGTTTCCTGTTGGAACCACAACTGTTTTTTGGAGTGTAAAAGACAATTATGGCAACGAAACGATAAAAACATTAAAAATTACTGTTGTTGATGATGTTAAACCCATCATAAATTGTCCGGCTACTGCCTACACAAGAGTTTTTGATCAAGGTCAAATATATTATACCATAGGCAATAATGAGTTTAAGCCAATAGCATCAGATAATTGCGGACTGACTTCTTATGCTTATGCGCTTTCAGGCGCTACAACTGGCTCAGGAATTTCTTTAACCGGAGTTCATTTAAATGAAGGTACGAATACGATTGTTTGGACGGCAACAGATACGGCGACACCAGCAAATGTGGAGACTTGTTCCATAACGATAAATGTGGTTTCAGATTTGTATCCTGCCATCACCTGTATTGGAGATAAATCAAAAAATACAACTTTAGCCGCGTGTACCTATACAGTTTCGGGAACTGAATTTAACGCCACATCAACTTCATCCGGAGCAACACTTGTGAATGATTTTAATGACACATCTTCTCTGGCCGGTGCTGTTTTTCCTTACGGTACAACCTTAGTGACTTGGGCCGCCTCACAAACAATAGACGGTACGTTATACACAAACAGTTGTAGTTTTTATGTATTTGTGAGCGACAATGAAAACCCTTTAATTACTGCTCCAACAGCTCTTAATGTAACTACAAATTCTGGTTGTTATGCCACAGGTGTAAATTTAGGAACACCAATAACAACTGATAATTGCGGTGTTTTAAATGTTTGGAATAACAACAATAACATATTCTATGTTGGAAATAATACCGTAACTTGGTATGTTGAAGATATCCATGGAAATATAGCAACTACCACGCAAACGGTTACTGTTACTGATGACGATGCCCCAACATTTAATTGTATAGCTTCTATTTGTAGAGAGGTAGATGAAGGTCAAAATTATTATACCGTTTTTGATCATGAATTTAATCCTTATAATGTTTACGATTGCTCTAGTATAACTATTACTAACAGTCTTAATAATTCAAACACTTTAGCAGGTTACCTATTTTCTTTAGGAACTACAGAGGTAACTTGGACGTTTACAGACAGTAATAATAATATTTCTAACTGCACAACAACAGTAACCATAAATTCTAACGATCCACCATCGGTAACTTGTAGAGGAAATCAAACACGAAGCACTAATATAGATGTGTGTACCTATACTATTTCTGGTACTGAATTAGACATTTCTTCAACAACTCCATTAACGACATTAACATATACCTTAAGCGGTGCAACAACAGGGACGGGTTCAGCAAGTTTAGCCGCGGTTGTTTTAAATAAAGGAACAACAACCGTTAGCTGGACAGCAACCAACGGTGCAGATTCAAATGTTTGCTGTACTTATAATGTTACTGTTTACGACAATCAAGACCCAGTAGTTTCTTGGCCAGATGATATTTCAGTCAATGCAGATACTGGCAGTTGTACAGCAACTAATGTTGCTGTAGGCACACCAACAGCAACTGATAATTGTGATGCTTCTTTAGATATCAATTATACAAATTCAACAAATACAACCTCGTTTAATGTTGGAGTTACAAATATTTATTGGACTGCAACAGATACCAGAGGAAATTATGTTTACCATACACAAACAGTTACCGTAACAGACAATATTGCTCCGGTAATTACTTGTCCGGCCACATATTACAGACAATTATCAAATTATTCCCAAAACTATTATATAAGTGGTGGTGAATTTACGCCATCAGTAACAGACAATTGTTCAGTTGATACTTATACGAATAGTTTAACAGGAACAGGATATTTAAATGGTCAACCTTTAGCTTTAGGAAATCATATTATTACTTGGACCGCAAAGGATGAAAATCCAGTAACGCCTAACATTACAACCTGTGATGTAAATATTACTGTTGTAGATTCTTTCAACCCTAAAATTAGCTGTCCGGGAAATATTTCCCAAGCAACTGAAATTGGTTCTTGTGATTATACAATTGCAGCAGGAATAGCAGATTATGATGCGGTGTTCACTTCAGTATCAGGAGATAACAGAACAATGACGCATAATCTTGCGGGAGCTCCTTCAACCACTACTTTAGCAGGAGCAACCATTCCAAAAGGAACAACTACCATAACTTGGACAGCAACGCAAGAAATTGGGGGTGTTGCATATTCAAGCACGTGCAGTTTTACATTTACTGTATTGGACCAAATACCACCAGTTTTAGCGCCTTTTGATAATGTAACCGTAAATGTTGATCCGGGAACTTGTACCAAAACAATGACATTGGTTCCGCCAACAGCCACCGATAATTGCTCATTGCCTGCAAACATAACTATTACAAGTAATGCTCCTGCAACTTTTCTATTAGGAACCACAAATGTGAGATGGATTGCTACAGACGAAAGTGGTAACGCTACAGTGTACACCCAAACAGTTACTGTAAATGACAATGAAGGCCCGGTAATTGCCAATTGTCCTTCAGGATCTTTAACGGCTGCAGCTTCAGGAAGTACTTGTAAGGCTGTTGTTTCCTGGCCACCACTTATTGCCACTGACGCTTGTAGTGGAGTGAAAAGTTTTACTTCAAATTATTCTTCCGGAAGTTTGTTCCCAGTTGGAACTACAACAGTTACCTATACCGCCACCGATAACAATAATAATGTATCCACTTGCTTTTTTGATGTTGTGGTTACTGATGCGCTGCCAACAATTTCTTGTGTTGCAAACCAGACACGAAATGTAAATTCTGGAACCTGTGATTATAAAGTTTTGGGTAACGAATTTGATCCGGTTACCTATGATGATAATTGCGCAACACCAACAATTACCTGGAGTTTTATTCATCCTGAAACTGGTTTGCCTGTAACGGGAACGAATACACTTTCTGGAGTAAGTATTCCAAGAGGAAGCAACAATGGGGTTGATACAGGAAAAATCACCATCACTTGGACAGCGACAGATTCTGGAGGACAAACAGCGACTTGCTCATTTGTGCTTACCATTATTGACAATGAGGCGCCAATACTTGTAGTTCCGGGAAACCAAACTAGAAGCACAGATTCAAACCAAAACTATTACACCGTTAATGGTGGGGAGTTTGATGATGTAACCGCCATAGATAATTGCGGAATTGTTACCAAATTAGTTAATGAATTTAATATCCCTTCTTTAGATGGCTTAATATTGCAAATGGGTGAAAACACCATTCTTTGGAAAGCTACCGATGATAGCGGAAACGTGGGCTCAGCAACTTTTTATGCCTACATTCAAGACACAGAATTACCTAGACTAGAAAATGCTCCAACAGGTATTTCTGCAAATGCAACAGGCTGTTCAGCTGTTGTAAATTATACAGTACCAACATTTATTGACAATGTAACCTTGCAAAATAATCTTGTTGTGACAGTGTCGCCATCATATGCCATTCCAGGATATGATTTTCCGGTAGGCGTTACAGCGATAACTTACTTGGTAACTGATGCTTCCGGGAATTCATTTTCTTACAGTTTTAATGTTACAGTTACCGATAATATTGTTCCAAGTATAGTTTGCCCAATAGGTGATTCCGGAAATCAATTTAACAGAAATACAGACACTAATAAAGCTTTTTATACTGCCGTTGGAACAGAATTTAACCCAACAAGTTTTTCTGATAATTGTATCCCAACATTAGAAAATAATTATAATAATTTAGCAACACTTGCAGGAGAAACTTTCCCAATAGGAACAACTGAAGTTATTTGGACCGTTACCGATGAGAGCGGTAACACAACATCTTGCACCATTCAAGTTATTGTAACAGATATTGAAGATCCTGTAATTAATAGTTGTGCCGATGCTGCCATCAGTCGTGTGGCCTATGTGGGAGCTTGTTATTTTACAGTGACAAGTTCAGAATTTGACCCATTTGATTTTAGTGACAACGCCGGTATTTCCAAATTAACATATAGCATAAATGGTGGTGCAGAAGTGGGAACCGATGTGAACACTACATTGGTTGGCGCTCAAATTAATGTTGGAACAATTCTAAATCCAACAACAACCGTGTTATGGCAATTATATGATTCAAGCAATAACGTAAGTGCAACCTGCACAACAACATTCACTGTTACCGATACAGAGTCGCCAGAATTAACTACGATTGCCAAACAAACAAGAAGCCTTGATGTAGGTTTAAATACCTATACAGCAAACATCACAACAGATGATGCTTGGGATATAGCAATATCAGATAATTGTACTTTAGCATCTGTCACTTATCAAATTGATGGCGGAGATAAAATTGGAACTGGCACCAATACTAGAATTATAGGACAAACCTTTACTGTAGGAACACATACTGTTGTTTGGGAAGCTACAGATATTTATGGCAATTCAAATACAGGGATTTATCAGGTTGTTATTGAAGATAATGAAGCACCAACAGCTGTTTGTAATCCTTTAACAGTTAATTTAGATAGCACTGGCAGTTATACATTATCTTCCACAGATATAGCTGCGATAGCTTCAGGTTCTTCAGACCCTAGTGGTATTGCAACATATGAAGTGTCACCTAGTTCTTTTGATTGTGTTGATGTTGGAGCCAATACTGTTACTTTAACTTTAACCGATAATTTTGGAAATGTATCAACCTGTGAAGCTACTATCACAGTTCAAGATTTGACATTGCCAACGGCATTATGTAAACCATCGGTATCTTTATATCTTGATGCTTTTGGCTCAGCAACCATGACAGCTGCCGACATCAATAATGGTTCAAGCGATAGTTGTGGCATTGCCAGTATTTCAGCAAGTCAAACGGTTTTTGATTGTACGGATGTAGGTGAAAAAACAGTAACATTAACAGTTACAGATGTAAATGGAAATAGCGCATCGTGCACTACAACGGTCACTATTATAGACGATATTGAGCCTGTTGCTGTTTGTAAAAATATCACCGTTGCTTTAGAAGCCAATGGTACTGTAACTATTGCAGGATCGGCCATTGACAATGGCTCTTATGACAATTGTTTAAGCAGCTTAATCTATACAGCCTTCCCAAATACTTTTGATTGTTCAGTTATAGGTGCTAATGCAGTAACATTAACAGTCACGGATCCAGATGGAAATTTTGATATCTGCACAGCAATTGTTACCGTTATAGATAATACGCTTCCTACAACTATTTGTAAAGATATCACCGTTCAATTAGACGCTTCAGGCAATGTTTCAATTGTTGCTGCCGATGTTGACAATGGTTCAACTGATGCTTGCGGAATTCTAACCAGAACAATCGATAAATCAACATTTACCTGCGCTGATAAAGGAACTAATACTGTCACTTTAACAGTAACAGATGTGAATGGCAACGTTTCAACCTGTACTTCTACAGTTACGGTTGAAGATACAGTAAAACCAGTACTTACTTGTGCGGCAAATCAAACCGTTAATACAGACAACAATTTATGTACTTATGCTCATAGTGGAACTGCCTGGAATGCAACTGCAACAGACGCTTGTACAACTATTGCTAGCCTAACCTACGCCTTGTCGGGAGCGACTGTTCTTGCAGATGCACCAGGAAACACATCATTGTCCGGACAAATATTTAACAAAGGAACAACCACAGTAACTTGGACAGCCATTGATGCCTCAGGAAATACGGAAACCTGCTTGTTTACGGTAACAGTGAATGATACCCAATTACCTAACGCTATTTGTCAAAATATTGAAATTCAATTAGATGCTTCTGGAATTGCGTCCATTGTTGTTGCTGACATAAATAATGGCTCTTATGATAATTGTGGTATTCAAAGTATCGTTGCCAGTAAAACGGCATTTACTTGCGCTGATTATGGTGCCAATACAGTAACCTTGACGGTTACGGATTTAAGCGGAAATGTTGCGACTTGTGTTGCAACGGTGACGGTTCAGGATGTTATACTTCCAATAGCGGAATGTAAAAACATTACAGTTCAACTAAATTCATCAGGAAACGTAACTGTTGCGGGTACCGATGTTGATAATATTTCAACAGATAATTGCAGTATCGCAAGTTATTTGGTTTCCAAAGATAATATTACCTACACAACTTCTGTAACGTATGCCTGCGGTGATGTAAGTTCAACAAAAACATTGTATCATAAAGTAGTTGATATTGCCGGAAATACTTCAGTGGCTTGTACTTCAACCATAACTATTGAAGACAAGGTTGTACCAACAGCTGTTTGTCAAAATATTACGGTTACTTTAAACAGTACCGGTAATGCAACTATAACAGGAAATGATATTGATGGCGGCTCAAGCGACGCCTGCGGTATTTTCTCAAAAGTGGCAAGTAAAACAGCATTTACTTGTTCCGATTTGGGCCTAAACACAGTAACCTTAACAGTTACAGATAATAACGGAAATGTTTCTGCATGCAACGCTACAGTTACAGTTATAGACAGTGCCAAACCAACATTTACCCTATGTTCTGCTAATCAAGCCCAAAATACAGATACAGGAACTTGTACCTATACAAAAACCAATACAAGTTGGGACGCAACCGCAACAGATAATTGTGCAGTGAGCAATCTAACATACAATTTAACAGGCGTAACCTCAGGAACTGGAACAAGTTTAAACGGTGTTGCATTTAATAAAGGTGTTACAACTATTACTTGGACGGCAACAGACGCCTCCGGAAATTCTCAAACTTGCAGCTACACTTTAACAGTAACTGATATAGAAGCTCCAATTGCCAATTGTAAAGTAGCAACCGTGGAATTAGGCAGAGACGGAACAGTTACCGTCTTATCAGCGGCAATCGACAATACTTCTACAGATAATTGCGATATTACAACTTACGAAATTTCAAAAACAGGAGGAATAGGAACATGGACTTCTTCAATAAGCTACACTTGTTCAGAAATTGGGGGAAACACCGCTTATTTAAAAGTAACTGATGCTGCTGGAAATTCAACTACTTGTTCTACAACTATAACCGTTGATGACAAACAAGCGCCAACACTGAACGATCTTACCGACAGAAATGAAGTGGTAGATTCAGAAGTTTGTACCTACACACACACAGATAATTTATGGAATCCTACGGATAATTGTGACCTAGCACCAACTATTACATATACTTTAGCTGGAGCAACAACAATAGTTACAGCTTCAAATACAACGTTAAACGGACAAATATTCAATCAAGGAACAACAACTGTTACTTGGACAGTGGCTGATCATTCATCACCAGTAAATTCTGGCACAGTAACTTTTAATGTGGTGGTTACTGATACCCAGAAACCAACTATTTCTTGTCCAGGTAATATAACTCAGAACGTAGCTAGTGCAGGAAACTTATCAGTAGTGGTGCCTACTATTGCATCACCAGTTTATGCTGATAATTGTGCAGTAACAAAATTAACATATGCTCTTTCTGGTGCAACAACTGCCGCAGCACAAGCTTCAGGAATTAATGAATTAAACAGCGGAACATTTAATCTAGGAACAACAACAATTACCTATATCGCTTATGATGTGGCAGGGAATACAGAAACATGCAATTTTACAATTACCGTAAATGCTTTGCCTGCTGATGCCGTAACCGTTACCGGCGGCCCAATTACAACTTACGAAAACATAACTCCAGTCGCTACATTTACTGTAGTATTACCAAGTGCGCCAACAGGTACCGTAGTTTTTGATGTGGTGAGCAATGATTTAGCTGAGGGAACTGTTGATAAAGCACAATTAACTTTTAATGCAGGTAACTGGAATATTCCTCAAACGGTTACCGTAACAGGAGTAAACGATAATGTTGATGATGATGATATTGCTTACACCATTGTTTTGACCACAAACCAAGGTTTAACCGATGATTTATCAGGGTATGAAAATGCCAATCCTGTCGATGTTGCTGCCACTAATATTGATAATGATACAGCCGGAATAACAGTAACGCCAATCGATATTTTGACTTCCGAAGCCGAAGCTACAGGAACGTTCAGCGTTAAACTCAATACCGAGCCAACCCAAGATGTTACCATTACTTTATCAAGCAGTGATTCAACCGAAAGTGACACTTTCAGTACAACAACATTAACCTTTACAGCTGCCAACTGGAACACACCTCAAACTGTTACCGTAACAGGTAAAGACGATTTAATTGTGGATGGTAATGTGAGTTTTGACATCATTACAAGTGCAGCCTCTTCAACCGATCCAAAATATAGCGGGTTGGCTGCCGCCGATGTCACAATGACAAATGTCGATAATGATGTGGCCGGATTTACCGTAACACCATTGACTTTAAGCACTACAGAAGCTTTAGGTGCCGGACATACAGCAACATTTACAGTTGTATTAACAAGTAAACCAGCTACCGATGCTATAAATTATGTAGTTGTAGTAGATGTTGCTAGTAATGATTTAACTGAAGGAACGGTTGATTTAGCGCAACTAACTTTTACACATTTAGATTGGAATATTCCCCAAACTGTAACGGTTACAGGAGCAGATGAAATTTTAGTAGACGGAAATATTACTTACACAATTTTAAATACGGTCAATACAGGTTCAACCACCGACGCTAATTATGACCCGTTGAATCCTGCAGATATTTCGGTGACCAATGCCGATAATGATGCTGCTTTTGTCTCTGTCAATAGTTTCTCTCAAATTGAAACAAATACAGGAACAACCAATTTTGTGTTTACGGTAACACATTCGGGCGCTGAGGTTGTTGGTGGCTATAGCGTTTCATTTTTCACCCAAAATGGTTTGGCCAAATCTCCATCCGATTTTACGGGTGCTGGTGGATCTATTGTTTTCTTAACAGGCGCAATTGGTGAAACTAAAACAATCACTATTGTTGTAAATGGTGATACTATGGTTGAAAGAAACGAAACATTCAATGTTGTTTTAAATTCAGTGAATGCTCCAGGGAAAAATATTACCATTATTCCAGAAGGAAAAACAGGAACAGGAACCATTACAAACGATGATAATGCAACACTTTCTATTGCTGATGTCTCAATAGTTGAAGGCAATAGTGGCACTAAAACCCTTACGTTTACAGTAACTTTAGACCGCGCTGTTGAAGAAGGATTAACTTTAGATTATACAACGGTTGACGTAACTGCCACAACAGCCAATTCAGATTATGTGGCTAAGTCAGGTTCACTCACTTTTATCGGAACTGCAGGAGAAACCAAAACTATTGGCGTAACGATTAATGGAGACCAAATTGTTGAATTGGATGAAACATTCTTAGTTAACTTAAGTAATATTTTGCCAATAAGTGCACCTGGTATAGCAATTTCATTTGCTGATGATTCCGCTGTAGGAACTATTACAAATGACGACTCAGCAATCATTTCAATTACAGGATTTACAGTAGATGAAGCTGCTGGAACTGCAACTTATACCATTGCCATGGATAAATCCGTCCAATCGGCATTTACAATTGATTTTGCAACTTCTAACAATACCGCTTTAGATGGTTCAGATTATACAGCAGTTACCAAAACAGCAGGTACGGCGCTTAATTTTGGAGGAGTAAACCCTTTGTCACAAGATGTTACCATTTCTATTCTCAATGATTTTATTGTAGAACCTACCGAAACATTATACGGAACCATAAGCAATAAAATTGATGCAGCGGGTCAAAGTGTTACTTTCACTGGAGGCGGAGCTTCGGCACAAGCCACAGGAACAATTACCGACAATGATTTGGCTTCATTGGCAATCAATGATATGAGCGTAAATGAAGCTGACGGAACAGCAACATTTACTGTGACTCTTACCGGAAACGTTCAAAATAATTTCACCGTAAATTACGCTAAAGCAGATAATACTGCCGTTACAGCTTCTGATTATACTGTCATTGGATTAACAACATTGACTTTTGGTGGAGCGAACAGCAATACTCAAACTATTGTTGTCACTATTATTGATAACAATATCGCTGAAGCTACCGAAACCTATAACATCAACCTTTCTGGATTGACCGTAAATGGACAAACCGGAGTTAGTATTTCGGATGGAATTGGACTTGGAACAATATTAGATAACGACATTGTTCATTTTGTACTTCACGGATTTACAGTTACAGAAACCAATGGTATTCAAAACAAAAATTTCTATGTTAGTCGTGATATTGCATCCCAAGTTGGAATTACTTTGGGACTCTCAACAACTAGTGGAACTGCAACTCCAACAAGTGATTACTTTACACAAACAAATGTAATTGTATCGATGCTTGCTGGTTCTACAGCTAATGTAAACGCTCCAGTCACAAATATTGCAGGTGATTTAATTGCGGAACCAACGGAAACATTCACCGGAACAATTTCAATCAGTAGCGCAAACGGTCAACAATACATAATTGATACACCAACCGCGACATCAACAATAAATGATGATGATGTAATTACCATTAATTTGGCAGGATTTACAGTTACAGAAACTAACATTACGCAATCTCAAAACTTCGTTGCCAGTATGAATCATCCGGCACAATACGACATTGTGTTAAGTTTCTCAACTGCAGACGGAACAGCTTTAGATGGAAACGATTATACAACCCAAACAGCCACAGTTGTCACAATTTTAGCAGGAACAACAAGCGTAAATATTCCTGTGAGTATTCTTGGAGATTTAATCACCGAACCACAAGAAGCATTTACAGGAACTATTACGTTGACCAATGCAAATTCCCAACAAGCAACTGTAGGAACTGCGACTGAAACAGCGATAATCAATGACAATGACCCGGCAACCCTTTCAATCACTGGATTTACGGTAAACGAAGCTGCGGGAACAGCGGACTATACCATCACTTTGAGCAGAGATGTTCAAAATGCCTTTACAGTCAATTTTGTAACTTCGAATATTACAGCATTGGCAGGTTCAGATTATACAGCGGTTTCAACAACTACATTGAATTTTGGCGCTGCCAATCCATTGGTGCAAACCATAACAGTTGATATCAATGATGATGATTTGGTTGAACCAACTGAAACTTTGCTTGGAACTTTAAGTAATTTGGTTGCCAATAGTCAGGCCGTTACCACTCCAACGCCAACTGCTACAGGAACTATTACAGATAACGATGCTGCCAGTGTTGTTATTGACGATGTGACTGTTTTTGAAAATGTTGCGAGTGGAACAGCAGTGTTTACAGTAACCTTAACGGGCCATATTCAAGATGATTTAACGGTTCAATTTACAACGACTAATGGCGCTGCTGCAAATCCAGCAGTGAATCCATCCGATTACACAACCACTACAGGAACAGTAACTTTCCCAGCAGGTTCTATTACTGGAGCCACACAAACAATAACAATTCCTATTATTAATAATGCAATTACTGAGCCTTTAAACGAATATTATACAGTAGATTTAAGTAATATCGTTTCAACAGGAAGCGCTTCAATTGTTGATGCACAAGGATTAGGAACGATTACAGATGATGATCCTATTAATCAAATCACGCTTTCTGGATTTACGGTTACAGAAACTAACGGAAATGTATTACACAACTTTGTAGCTACCTTGGATTATATCGCTCAAGAACCAGTTGTGATTTCATTCACAACAACTAACGGAACTGCCGGAGCAAATGATTTTTCAGCACAAACAACAGTCCAATACACCATTCCTTCGAACACGTTATTTGTAAATATTCCTATTGAAGTTTTAGGAGATTTGGTTATCGAAAGTCAAGAAGCTTTCACTGGGGAAATTTCCTTAGTAAATATTAACGGACAACAAGTAACTATAGGAACAGCAACAGCAACAGGTACAATAAATGACGATGATGTAGCCATCATTTCAATTACAGGATTTACTGTAAATGAAGCTGCAGGAACAGCAGATTTTACAATTACATCAGATAAAGTAATTCAAAATGAAGTAACTGTAATTTTCTCAACATCAAATGCATCAGCATTAGCAGGTTCAGATTATACAGCAGTTGCTTCAACAACACTAAATTTTGGAGATGTTAATTTAAATTCACAAACAGTTTCAGTTTCAATTACTGATGATATTTTAGTTGAACCAACTGAATTATTGAGTGGTATTTTAAGCTCTTTAGTAACAAATAGTCAAGCGGTAACTTTAAGTGGAGGTGGAGCAATTACATCAGCAGTTGGAACTATCACAGATAATGATGCAGTTACCTTAACAATTGACGATGTTACCAAAGTAGAATTAGACGGTTCGGCAACTGTAAATTACGTATTTACAGTAACTCATAATGGTCAAAGTACAGATGGTTCTTTTACAGTTAATTATGCAACTGCCAATATCGAAGCCCTTGCAGGATCAGATTATGCAGCACAATCAGGCACGCTTACTTTTAGTGGAACAACAGCGGAAACAAAAACCATAACAATAGTGGTAAATGGTGATAATATTTTAGAACCAACAGAAACCTTTGCAATTAATTTAACTGAAAATACCTTTGGAGGAAGAAATATTACGTTCTCAGATAACAGCGGTTTAGGAACCATCACAGATAACGATACCACAACAGTTAGTGTTGTTGCCAATGATGCCGCAGCGGCAGAGCCAAGTAACAACGGTCAGTTTGCCGTAAGTATAGGATTGGTTTCATCAACCGCTACAACAGTAAGCTACACCATAACAGGAACAGCAACTGCAGCAAATGATTATAC
>CAMDPE010000023.1 GCA_945903795.1 Lutibacter flavus
GAAATCACTTTTGCCAACAATGATATTCAGTTTAAGGACAAAACAGGAATTAACCACGATAAATTTAGCTTTGGGCTGAAGAAATCCATTTTCAATTTTATGCACGGCGTTGGCTTTGACTTGCAGCTGCAGGAATGGTTCGATTTTAAAATTCCTAAAACCAGCATCAAAACTGATTTTATGCAAAAATGCCTGGAAGCTGAGCCGTATTTTATGGTAAAACCTTCGGCGAAAATTATTTGGCTGGGCGGAAAACCTTTGGTTTCGGAACAAACTAAATCTAAAAAAGGAAAATCAAAACAACAGCTTCAACTGACTTTTTACGATAAAAACGATAGCTTTCAGATAGTTATGGACAAAGAAAACGGTGAATGGTTTTTGAAAATGATGGAACGTTTATCAGTTCACAATATTGAATCACTTACTTTTTCAGCCTTAAAAACAGATTACGAAACCAATTTTGGTGATTTCGAATTGTTTTGGTATTCCAAACCCATTAATAGTTTGCGGGCACACGGATTGCTTGTGTTGTAGGAAATTTCAGTCGGAAGACGGAAGTATAGTCTAAAAAAGCAAGGAAAGTCTAAACTCGAAATATAAAATCCATAAATTTAACCGCAAATTTCGCAAAGAAAATACGCAAAGGGCGCTAGAAAAACTTTCATATTTCATATTTCATTATGAATTCAATGCGCGTTAGCGACTGCAGAGGAAATCCTTTTTTGAGGTTTTTATCGAAAAAAAGATTGAAGCGAAAGGCGCGACCCTTGCGGTAACGCCCAACTAAAAATCCAACCTATTTTTTGAATTTAACTGCTGTTTTTATTGTTCAATGGCAACGCTGTCTTTTGGTATGATAACGTTTTCAATGTTTAAAGAATCGATGGCTACATCTGCAATGGTATCTTTTGCTGGTCTTGGCACGTTTTTTCTGGAATTGCAGTTGAAAAGTTTCAACACATCTTTGGAAGGTTTTTTAAAATCTTCTTTCAAATAATATTGAAAAGAATCGTCTTTGTTTAACATTCTTAAAAACTCGCCGTTGATGGGAAGCGCGGTATGCGATGCCTGGCCCAAATCCATCGTTTTAAAATGAATTGCTGGATTTTCTGCGCCAACCCAGGCGCCGGTAACCAAGTTTGAAGTAAATCCGATAAACCAGCCATCCGCTTGGGATTGTGAGGTTCCTGTTTTGCCGCCAATATCGCCAAACAACTGAAAATCGTATCTTATTGGCGCTGCAATTCCTTGGAAAACGACACGTTTTAGCATTTCGACCATAATTTCACCTGTCTTTTCTGAATACACATTTTTTGCTTCATTTGCAGGTAAAATATTTAACGTAATTCCTTCTCTGTCCACAATTTTAAGAAGGACGACTTCATGCATCGGTTTTCCATAATTGGGAAATGTGGTATAGGCCCTGACCATTTCCAATAAGGAAAGTTCGGCGGTTCCCAAAGACAAGGAAGGAACTGACGGAAGTTCGGTTTCTATACCCATATTTTTAGCCAGATTGATAATTTTTTGCAAGCCAACTTTTTCCATAAGTTGAACCGTAACGGTATTTACGGAAGCGGCTAACGCGCCCCAAACACTAAATTCACCGCCATAAATATAATCGGAATTTTTAGGTTCCCAGTCTTCGTATTGCGGATATTTTATCAAAACATTTGGATACATATCGCAAGGTGAAACGCCATTTTCAATGGCTGCGGCATACACAAATGGTTTAAATGAACTTCCAACTTGTCTTTTGGTGGTTACGTGATCATACTGAAAATAATTTTCGTCGATGCCGCCAACATACGCCTTAATGTGTCCGGTTTTTGGTTCCAAGGCAATAAAACTTGCATGTAAAAATCGCAAGGAGTTTTTTATAGAATCCAGCGGTGACATGGTAACATTTCTGTCGCCGTCGTGCGAGAAAATTTTCATTTTCACAGGTTTATTAAGGCTGTCTTGAATCATAGATTCCGACAGTCCTGCTTTTTTTAGTGTTTTATACCGATCCGAGTTTTTGATGGCGTTTGTTAAAACGATTGGCACTTCGCCCCAGGGATCTTCATTTCCCCACTGACGGTCGAATTCGTATTGTAAAATTTTTAATCTTTTCGCCACAGCCTTTTCGGCGTATTGTTGCATAGCGTAATTTAAAGACGTGTAAATTTTAAGTCCGTCTTTATATAAATCATATTTTTTTCCGCTTGATTTTCTGTTATTTTCCAGCCAATCGTTCATCATTAAACGCACATACTCCGTAAAATATTTCGCTTTTCCTTGGTGGCGAGAGAGTCTTTTTGGTTTTGTAATCAAAGGAATTGCTGTGACAGAATCTTTAAATTTTTCGGAAATATATTTTTCCTGGCTCATTAAATTCAACACAATGTCTCTTCTTTTTTTGGAAGCTTCAGAAAATTTTATGGGATTATAGGTGTAAGTAGCTTTTAACATACCAACCAAAACAGCACTTTGTTCAATAGTTAATTTAGCAGTTGAAGTGCTAAAAAAGCGCTGTGAGGCACTTTCAATGCCAAAAGCAGTATCACCAAAAGGAACGGTATTAAAATAAAATTCTATAATTTGTTCTTTTGTAAAATGACTTTCCAGTTTGTAGGCCGCCACCATTTCTTCGAACTTGTTGATGGGCGTTGACAAAAACCAATACGAATTTCGGGGAAAATAGTTTTTTACCAATTGTTGTGAAATGGTACTTCCGCCTCCCGAACTTTTGTCTCTAAGTATTACCGTTTTTACAATAACGCGCATCAAACTTTTTAAATCGACACCAGAATGTTCATAAAAACGAGAATCTTCTGAAGAAATGAGGGCTTCGACCAAATGTTTTGGAATAGAATCGAACGGGATATTTAGTCGGTTTTCTTTATCAAAGCGATAAAGCAATACATTATCAGAAGAATAAACTTCTGAAGCTTCCATATTTCTAAAAAGTTTCACTTCTTTATTTGTGGGAACCCTGCCAAATAAGCCAAAATAAACGGTAATCATAAAAATCACAAACAAAACGCCAAGCGCTAAAATGCCTTTAATAAAAAAGCGAATCCAGTTTTTTTTGGTATAATTTTTAAAACTGAAACTTCGCACTAAATACTGTTTTATGCTGTTTAGGATTTTCAATTGTTTATTGTTTTGTTTATTGAAATGTTTTTAAAAAACGCATACAAAATTACCATAAATAATTACACGCGCGGATTGTTGCATATAATAATTTGAAATGCACAATAATAATTAACATATTGATGTTTAATTTCAGAAATTGACCATTCGATAAATTGCATTTGTTTATTTTATAAAAAACAATACAATACCGCCAAGGGCTATAAAAGCACCAATAATTTCTTTCAAGGTTACTTTTTCTTTATAAAGTAAAATGGCGGGCGGAATAATTAAAACGGGAATAATGGCCATAATGGTTGAAGCAATGCCGACGGTTGTATATTTTACAGCCAGTAAGGAGGCGTAAACTCCTAAAAACGGACCAAATATAGAACCAAGAACAATAAATTTCATGGAAACGGAATCGGTAACGGCTTGCTTTACTTTTGGCCATCGTTTAATCAATGAAATTAGGAGTATAAAGCCAATAGTTCCTGCGATAATACGAATTTGGGTTGCCGCAAAAACGTTGTAATCACGCATTCCATATTTACTTAAAACCAAGCCCAGTGCTTGTCCCATTGCTCCCAAAAAGGCAAATAACATTCCTTTGGGCGAAAATGAAAACTGAATTTTTTTGTTTTTAATCCCTAATTTTTCATCATCTAATTTCTTTTTTTCTGTAATCACCAGCATAATTCCAAAAATGGTGATAAACATTGCTGCCAAAGAAAGGAGATTCATGGTTTCCCCTAAAATAAACCAGCCTAAATAAGCGGCAATTGGTGCGCTTAACGACATCAATAACATAGAAATTCTTGCGCTGATTAATTCGTACGATTTAAAAAGAAAATAATCCCCGAAAACAAAGCCCACCAATCCTGAAATTGACATCCAAATCCATTGATGTGCCGAAGCATCAAAAGGCAAAAATAACCCTCTTGAGAAATAGGAAATTATGGCATAAATGAAAAAAGCAATGATTAAACGCAATACGTTGACCGACAAAGATCCAGCTCTTCTGGTTGCCTGTTGAAATGATAAACTGGTGGTGGTCCAAAAAACCGCTGTCAATAAAGCAAAAAGTTCGCCTAAATGGGATGTTAACATCATTAGATTTTGATGTCGCTAAAGTATTTAAACTTCATGCCAAAATGATGAAAACGGGTAAATATTTTTTGGTATTTAAGAAGAATATTAATTTGTTTTAACCTATAAAATTTTAGAAATGGGTTTTTATAAAAATGTGAAATTTTCAAGAGTCTAATTCATATTTGAATTAACTTTATAACTTTTAAATTTTCAACTAAAAAAATGAATTACAATAAAATATTTTCAAAAATAAATAGGCAATTAAATAAGACGGAAGATTTAGGTGAAGTCGCCACGTATATTCCCGAGTTAGGCAATGTTGATCCCACAAAATTTGGCGTTCATTTAACTACCATCAGCCAACAACATTACCAGTTTGGCGATGCTGATGAAAAGTTTTCCATTCAAAGCATTGCAAAAGTCTTGTCGTTGGTATTGGCATACAAACAAGAAGGCGAAAAATTATGGGAAAGGGTTGGTGTAGAGCCTTCAGGAACCTCTTTTAATTCGCTGTTTCAACTGGAATTTGGCAAAGGAATCCCCAGAAATCCGCTCATAAACTCTGGCGCATTGGTAATTTCCGATATTTTGGTGAGCCATCTTAAAAATCCGAAAGCTGATTTTATTGCCTTTGTAAGAAGCATTTCAGGAAATCCTGATGTTGATTATTGTCCGAGAATTGCAGAATCGGAGAAATTAACAGGCCATAGAAACGCTGCTTTGGTTAATTTGATGAAATCCTTTGGAAACATTAAAAATGATATTGAGGTGGTGCTCGATTTTTATTTCAATTTATGTTCTATTGAAATGACTTGCAAAGAGCTTTCACAGACATTTCTTTTTTTGGCGGCTTATGGCGTTAATCCATTTACCAATGAAAGAGTGCTCAGCATAAGCAAGTCTAAACGTGTAAACGCCATTATGCAAACCTGCGGATTTTATGATGAAGCCGGAGAATTTACTTTTAAAGTAGGTTTGCCAGGAAAAAGCGGTGTTGGCGGTGGTATTGTTGCTATTCTTCCAAAAAAATACAGCATCGCTGTTTGGAGCCCGAGATTGAATAAAAAGGGAAATTCGAGTAAAGGAATAAAATTTCTGGAATTGTTTACTACCGAAACTGAAATTTCCATTTTTTAATGGTATTTAATTGAAAAAATATGGAAAACAAAAAACTAAGCGGCACAATCAGAAAAAATATACAGCAGGGACTGACTGTTGAAATTGTGCAGAAACACCATCAGCGATCTGGCGAATTGACTGAAGGCGTGGTGAAAAGAATCCTCACCAATTCATCAACTCATCCACACGGCATAAAAGTGCAGTTGGAAACTGACGAAGTTGGGCGCGTTAAAAATGTTTTTAGCTGAAATAAAAAACTTTAAAAAACTAAAAAATCACAACTAAATTGTGTTAATCATTTCTGTGAAAATTTCTCAATCAATTGAAACAACAATTTTCGGTCCAATGGTTTTGTCAAATAGGCATCAAAACCAAGCGCCAATGCTTTTACTCTGTCAGATTCCATGGCAAAAGCGGAAAGGGCAATTATGGGAAGTTCCGGTCTAAATTTTTTAATTTCTTTCATCGCTTCATTTCCATCCATTACCGGCATTTTTATGTCCATAAGCACCAACTGAATTTCAGGATGTTTTTGTATCAATTCTATTGCTTTTTTGCCATTTGTGGCTTCTATAATTTTAAAATTCGACATCGAAAATAATTCTGAAATATACATCATATTGTATTCTTCATCTTCGGCCACCAAAATGGTTAAGTTATTTTTTTTCACTTGAATGGTAGGTTTTTGTTCTTCAATTATAGAAGAAATTAATGGTGTTTTTGACTTATTATAAGGTATTTTAAAAAAAACAGATGTTCCTTGAATGCTTGAATTTAACCAAATTTCTCCATCAAATAGCTCAACAATTTTTTTGGTAATGGCTAATCCCAGACCAGTACCTTTATGTTGTTTGCTTAAATCGAGGTTTCCTTGAGAAAATCGGTCGAAAATTTTATATTGTAAATCTTTTTCAACTCCAATTCCTGTATCCTCTACATAAAATTGCAGGTTGTTTTCAACCAATTCATACCCAAAAGAGATGCTTCCGGTATCTGTAAATTTAAATGCATTTGACAAAAGGTTAGTGAGAACCTGATTTAATTTTGTTTTATCTGTTTCAATAGTGCTTTTATAATTTTCTAAGCCTCTTTTAGATTTTAATATTAGATTGTTTTCTTGGGCAATTGGTTTAAAAAAGGCTTCTAATTCATCAAGCAATTTATTCAAATTAACACTTTCTAAATTTAAGGTCATTGCCCCTGCCTCAATTTTTGAAATATCTAAAATATCATTTACGATTGAAAGCAATCGCTTACTGCTTTTAATTACAATATTAGAGAATTCTCTTTGTTTTTCTTTTGTAACATCTGGATCTAGACACAATTCCGAAAATCCAATAATGCCATTCATAGGAGTTCTGATTTCGTGGCTCATATTTGCCAAAAAAGCCGATTTAAGTCGATCTGATTCCTGCGCTTGAAGTAAGGCCTTATTTAATTCATTTTCAACTTTTTTTCGTTGAATGGTGGTGCTAATTTGATCGGCCACAAACTCTAATAATTGCACATCATTTTCATTATAGGCATATTCATTTTCATAACTTTGAACCACGATTGCTCCAATGCATTTTTCCTGAATAAATAATGGCACACCAATCCATATTTTGGCAAATTCACCAATCAATGTCAATACGTTATTTTTAATGAGTTCTTGGTGCGCTTCTTTGGTTAAAATTAATGGTTTTTTTGATTTTATGACATAACCTGTTAATGAGTTTTTTGCAGAAAACTCCTCAACTTCTTCGTGGTCATCAACAAAAACCGGAGTGGTAATCATATCGGTTTCTTCGTTGTAAATCGCTATATAAAAATTTCTTGTGTCAATTATTTTGTGCAATTCATTTCTCACAAACAAACTAAATTCCTTAAAATCAACGATGGTTAATGCGGCTTTAGAGATATTGTAAAGAACATCTTCCAAAGATTCTTTTCTTACCCTTTCTGTAATATCACAGATGACAACGTGAATGGTAAATCCTTCTTCATTTTCATTAATTCTTGTAAGCGTAACTTCAGTTGGAAAAACGTGTCCGTTTATATGTTTTTGGTTGCACCTATATCTATTGCTGCCTTTTTCCAGTGCAATTTTCATCATTTCTTCAGCTTTCACAAAAGAACTAGTCCCGTCTGGTTGCCATTCTGGCGAAAGTTTTGAAGGATGTAAGCTAAAAAGGGTTTCTCTATCCAAGCCAAACATATTTATGGCTGCTTTATTGCAATCTACAAAAAATCCGTCCTTTAAAATTAAAATAGCGTCAATGGCTTTCTCAAAAATATCCCTATATTTTCTTTCAGATTTTTCAAGTAATTTTTTTGAATTTATGCGCTCAGTAACATCATCAACCAAGGATGCCACACCAGTTACATTGCCCGAAGCATCTTTTAGAATTACATTGTACCAGTCACATATAATTATTTTACCGCTTTTGGTTAAATTTTCGTTTGTGCCTCTAATTCCGCTATTTCCTATTAATAAATTTTTATTAATTTTTTTCATTTCGAGAACCAAATGCGGTGGTGTAATTAAATCTTTTATGGGCTTTTCTTTTGCTTCTGCCGCAGTATATCCAAATATTCGATGAGCTGAGTTATTCCACTCAAGTACATTAAAATTTAAATCCCAAATAATTGATGCCAAAGGCGTAAAGTTAAATTGGTCTTTTAAACGTTGATTGCTTTCAAAAAACAGCTCTTCCGCTTTTTTATGTTCTGTGATATCTTCTGAAATTCCCTGAATATGTGTTATTTCATTGTCACTGTTTCTAACAATATCTAAATTTGCCCTAACCCATTTGATGTCGCCATTTTTGGTTAAAATTCGGAAAGGCTGAAACTTTAATTCGTTTGATTTTTCGTTCTTTAAAAATTTAATGAATTCTTTACTCACCCATTCTGCATCATCCTTATAAAGCAACTGGTACAATTTAATGGTGCCCGAGAGGATTTCTTTATAGGTATATCCAAATAAATGATGCGAATTTTCTGAAGTAAAAACAATAGGAAAATCAAATTTGTTTTCACATAAAAAAGCAACCGAGGAACTTTTATTAATAATATTGTAAGCCGCTTTTATTTTGTTGTCTATTACTTTTTTGTCTGTTGTTTCGTGAAAAAACATGAGAACTCCTTCCTGTGATGGAATTATTCTATTTTCAAACCATTTGTTCCATGGCTCAAAATAATTTTCAAAACTTAAGGGTTTTCCTGTTGTTATGGCTTTTTGACAATTGTCGTAAAATACATCGCCTATTTTTTCATGAAATTCTGTCCAAATATGTTTGCCAATAAGTTCTTCCGCTTTTTTACCTAATAAGTTGGCCGCTTTTTCATTTACATAAATGTATTTTGAGTCACGGTCCAATATTACCAAACCATCTTTAATGCTTGTAAGTGTATTTGATAAAAAACTTTTAGTGGTATTCAGTTTTTGCTCATTTAAAACGCGCTCTGTAATATCTTGGCCAATTCCAATAATTTTAACAATGCGTTGGTTTTCAATTATAGCCCTTCTAACTTCAGATATGTATTTTAATTCCCCGCTTTCCGTAATAATCCGGTATTGTAAATTTTGAATAGGGTTTTTCAGCAGGGATTCGGTTGAAAAGTTTTGCGTAAACTCCCTATCATCAATATGAACACACGAAATAAAATATGCAATGTTTAAAAAATCTTTTCCTGCAGCCAATCCTAAAATATTATAAGCTTCATCGGACCAGTGTGATTCATCTGTCTCAAAATTGTGAAACCAACTTCCAATTTTTGCTAATGACTGCGCTTCTTTATATCTGTATTCACTGTCTATTACTTCTTTTCTTGCTTTTATGCGATCAGTAATATTTTCTATGGACACAATCACATTTTCAAGCGATATTTCGCTTCCGGCACTTACTTTATATTTTACTAAGGCATTAAATTCTTCGCCTAGCAATGTTTTATTGATAGTTTCAATTTCTGTCACTGTTTCTCCACGAAGAATAGCAATAAATAATTTTGAGAAGCTTTTGTAAGTTTTTTTTGCAAAAACCAGTTTTAAGTTTTGCAATAATTCTTGCTTGTTATTGGCTTTGTATAATTTTAAAGCGGCATCATTAATATCCTTAATATCAATAAGATCAATTAATTGTTCAATAAATTTTGGGCTTTCGGTAATAAATGATACCGCATCGGTATTATTTTCTTTGGCAATTTTTTCAATATAAAGTTTTGCTTTGGAAAAATCTTCAATCCAAAGGGCAACTGGCGCCTCTTCAAAAAATTTTAAATACATATCGTTGCTAAATGAAGTGTTTTCTTTTAGAGCGTTGACTTTATGAGTTTCTCTATCATTAGCTACATTAATATTCTTTATGGGATCTAATCTTTTCATTCCTTCGCAATTTATTCAGGCATTTTGGGTCTAAAATACAAATTATTTTGAAGGTTTGTTTATTTTAATAAATTAAAAATTCAGGGATTTAATAAAATTATTAATAAATTAAGACTAGCAATTAGGAAGAATAATTTTAAAACTTGAACCTTTTTCTATAGTGCTCGATACTGAAATTTCTCCTTTATGGTGTTCTACAATTTTTTTTGCTATTGCCAAACCTAAACCAATGCATTTTTGTTTGTCTTCAGAATAAGTGTTAATCACATAAAACTCTTCAAAAACATGAGGTAAATCTGCATCAGAAATTCCGATTCCCTGATCGGTGATAGATGTTTCGATCCCGTTTTTTTGTACTGACACAGAAATAGTTATGGTTGAATTTTCATTGGAATACCGCAACGCATTATTAAAAACGGCACTTAAAGCCTGTGTAATTTCTTCCTTGTCAATTGTTAAAAAAACATCATTTGAAGGAAAATTAACTTCTAAACTAATATTTTTTTCAGATGTTTTCATTCTAAAATCGTTTACAAGACCATTCACCAATTCAGAATAATTAATATGCTGGATTTTTAGGACAAAATTTGGTGATTGCACCCTTGAATATTTAGAAATTGTATCAAGCAGCGCTAGCGAAAATGAAGCCGAATTTTTAATGATTTGAAGATGTTTTTCCAATTTTTCAGTAGAATATCCTTCAATATCTTCCAACATCATTTCAGAAAATGAAAATATAACGCCAACCGGATTTTTTAAATTATGGGTTAATTTGCCAAGAATTTTTGCAGTTGTTTCTTCAGCAACTTTAATTTCAGTTGTTTTGCCTTTCAGCTTAAAACTAAGATCTATTATTTTTTCTTCTAATTCTTGAATATAATTCTCTGAATTTATGTCAGTTTTTGCCAAAGTTTAATTTTTTACGTAAATATAATTTTAAAATAATTAGATTCAAATATTTATTTTGAATTTCATTAAGGTAACAGATTAATTCTGTTTTTTTAATTAAATATATTTCAATAAAGTAGGTTTAAATAGCAAAGTGTTTAAAATAACTCTCTTTTTCATTACTTTTACCTTCCATAAGTTTAAACAAACGAAAAATGTCTACAGCAAAAAAAGACTATAAAAGAATTACCACAAAAAGCGTGGTGGAAATGAAAAAAAATGGCGAAAAAATTGCGATGCTTACAGCCTATGATTACACCATGGCGAAAATTATTGACAATGCCGGAATCGATATTATTTTAGTGGGCGATTCTGCCTCTAATGTAATGGCTGGCCACGAAACAACTTTGCCCATTACGTTAGATCAAATGATTTACCATGCAAGTTCTGTGGTAAGGGCTATTAATAGAAGTTTGGTGGTGGTAGATTTGCCTTTTGGTAGCTACCAGGGAAATTCAAGAAACGCATTGGATTCGTCTATTAGAATTATGAAAGAATCGGGTGGCCACGCGGTGAAATTGGAAGGTGGAAGTGAAATTAGCGAGTCCATTATACGGATTTTAACAGCTGGAATTCCTGTGATGGGACATTTGGGTTTGACACCACAATCCATTTATAAATTTGGAACTTATACCGTTAGGGCAAAAGAGGAAGAAGAAGCAGAAAAATTAAAAGAAGATGCATTATTGTTGGAAAAATTAGGCTGTTTTGCCTTGGTTTTAGAAAAAGTTCCCGCAAAATTGGCCCAGGAAATTGCAGAAAGCATTTCCATACCGGTTATTGGAATTGGCGCAGGAAATGGTGTGGACGGACAAGTACTGGTGACGCATGATATGTTGGGAATGACCCACGAATTTCATCCACGGTTTTTGCGTCGTTATATGGATTTATATACAGAAATGACCACTGCGTTTGAAAGCTATATTACTGATGTAAAAAGTAGGGATTTTCCAAGTGATGAGGAACAATATTAAAAATTTGCCTGATGACAGGTTAAAGGTTAAAAGTTGAAATGTTTAATCGTTTATTTGTTTAAAAATTTAAAATATAAAAACGTATAAAAAATAACCTATAACGTATAAATCAAAAATAACAATAAATGAAAGTCCTTCTGATAGACAGCAATCACCCAATTCTTCAGTCCGGTTTGGAAAAACTGGGTTGCGTTTGCGAGGAAGATTATTTTTCAAGCAAACAACAAATTGAAGAGAAAATAAGCGGGTATGAAGGCGTTGTTATCAGAAGCAGGTTTAATATAGACAAACAATTTTTAGACAAGGCTACCAATTTAAAATTTATTGCCCGCGTTGGCGCCGGATTGGAAAGTATTGATGTTGAATATGCAGAAAAAAGAGGAATTCATTTAATTTCAGCACCTGAAGGCAATAGAAATGCCGTTGGTGAACACGCTTTGGGAATGATTTTGGCGTTGTTTAACAACCTTAAAAAAGCCGATCTTGAAATCAGGCAAGGAAAATGGCTGCGCGAAGCCAACAGAGGCATTGAATTGGAAGGAAAAACAATGGGCATTATTGGCTATGGAAATATGGGAAAAGCCTTTGCTAAAAAATTAAAAGGTTTTGAGGTTGAGGTGATTTGTTATGACATAAAAGAAGGCGTTGGCGATGAAAATTGCAAACAAGTGACTTTGGAAGAAATACAGGAAAAAACCGATATACTAAGTTTACATACGCCGTTTAACAAACTGTCTCACCAAATGGTAAATGCCCAGTTTATCAACAATTTTATAAAACCATTTTACCTCGTCAATACCGCTCGCGGCTCTGCCGTTGTTACCGATGATTTGGTGGAAGCCCTGAAAACCAAAAAAATACTGGGCGCTTGTTTGGATGTGTTAGAATATGAAAAATTATCCTTCGAAAATTTATTTGAAAACGATGCTTTTCCCGGAGCTTTCGATTATTTAATTCACGCAGAAAATGTATTGCTTTCACCGCATATTGCAGGCTGGACGGTTGAATCTAAACTGAAACTGGCGCAAACGATTGTTGATAAAGTGGATGCTTTGTTTTTTTCGAAAAAATCAGTAGAAACTGAAAAAGGGATTAAAAGAGTTACCGGTATTGGCGGACTTTTCTTTAAATCGGAAGATCCGGCCAAACTGAAAGAATGGTATAAAAAACACCTCGATTTTAATGTTGATGATTGGGGTTCTACTTTTTGGTGGAAAGACAACCAAGGAAAACCAGCTTGTACGCAATGGAGTCCTTTTAAAAGTGACACGGTTTATTTTTCTCCATCAACAAAAGATTTTATGTTTAATTACAGGGTTGAAGATTTAAGCTTTCTTTTAAACAAATTGAAACAAGAAGGCGTTGTTGTAATTGGAGAAATTGAAGAATTTGACTATGGAAAATTTGGTTGGATTTTAGATTCGGAAGGAAATAAAATCGAACTTTGGGAACCAAAAGATGTTGCTTTTTTATCCTAAAAATATTGTAATTTTATAGTTAATAAAAATAAAACCATGGAAGTACTAGACGATAACGGGAATGTAATCCCAAAAAGAAGCCAGGAAAGCAAAAGAGTTTTGGCAGGTGTGTTGGGAATTTTATTGGGCGTTTTCGGTATCCATAAATTTGTGCTTGGTTACACAAACGAAGGCATCATTTTATTGGCAATTACGGTGGTAACCTGCGGAATTGGTGGTGCGATAACCAGTATTATCGGATTGGTTGAAGGTATCGTTTACCTAACAAAATCTGATGAAGAATTTATTTATATGTACCAAACCAACAAAAAAGCGTGGTTTTAAAATTAAAGGGCGTCTAAAGAAGTTTCCTGTTCTTTATTCTCGTTTTCAAGTGATTTTTCTAGTTCGGCCTGAAGTTCTTCCATCACTGGTTTTACGGTGCTTTCAGGGATATCTGCTACCCTAATGTACATCAATCCGTCAATAGCATTATTAAATTTCGGATCTACGTTAAATGCCACCAATCTTGCGTTTTGCTTCACATATTTTTTAATCAATACGGGAATTCGCAGGGCACCTGGTTCAATTTCATCAATTAGCTTATCAAATTTGTTCATATCTGCCTGGGTAGTATCAAAAACAAAATCTTTGTCGGCATCTTTCAGCTTTACTTTATATTCTTTTTTAGGATGAATATATTGCGCAACATATGGATCGTAATAATGGGATTTCATAAACTCAATCATCAGCGATTTTGAAAAGTTTGAAAACTTATTGCTGATACTTACACCGCCAATTAAATATTTATATTCAGGATATCTTAAGGTAATGTGAACAATTCCTTTCCAAAGCAAAAATAAAGGCATCGGTTTTTGTTGGTATTCTTTTATCACAAAAGCACGGCCCATTTCAATGGAATTTTCCATCATTGGGTGTAATTCAGGTTCAAATTTGAACAAGGTGTGCACATAAAAACCTTCAATGCCATGCTTTTTATAAATATTTTTTCCCAGACCCATTCGGTATGCGCCTGCTACTTTATTGGCTTCACAATCCCATAAAAATAAATGGTGGTAATAGCCATCAAAAGCATCTAAATCAATAGATTCATTTGTTCCTTCGCCAACTTCCCTAAATGTAATTTCTCGTAAACGTCCAATTTCAAACATAATATTAGGAATCTGTTTACTTGGGGAAAAGAAAACTTCATAATTTTTGCTTTTAAGTAAA
Source organism: Lutibacter flavus (assembly GCA_945903795.1). GTDB lineage: Bacteria > Bacteroidota > Bacteroidia > Flavobacteriales > Flavobacteriaceae > Lutibacter > Lutibacter flavus_A. The sequence goes on from CAMDPE010000023.1 coordinate 14,307, forward strand.
CGGGCATCACCATTTCGCAAAGCTTCAACTTCTAAAATCATTTTGTCAATATTTTTTTGACTCACAATTTTTTTGGGTGGCTTTTGCATTTTTAAAGAAGGTGCCTTTAATTTTATGGGCTCTTTGGCAAAAGGATTTGCCAGCATATATGTTTTTTTACGAATGAAATCGCAAAAATCCTGTGTGTTATCAAACTCTTCCTGATCTTTTAAAGATATTGCGTTACCAATTCTTACTTTTATTACGCGGCCTTTTTGTGACAATACTTCGGAAGGTAATTTGGCGGTGCGCAATTTGGAATTCAGTTTAGAGAGAAGATAGAAGAACTTGCTGTTTTTGGCGTGAAAATAAATCGGGATAACGGGCACTTTTGCCTTTTGAATCAATTTAATGGCACTTTCTTCCCAAGGCTTGTCAACAATTAACCTTCCGTCTTTGTAGGTTGAAACTTCACCAGCGGGAAAAACACCTAGGGCATTTCCTTCCTTTAAATGTTCTAAAGCACTTTTTAAACCAGCGACGCTAGATCTTTTATCTTTTTTGTCTTCAAAAGGATTCACAGGCATAATAAAAGGCTTCATCGGCTCAATTCGCTGCAATAAAAAATTAGCTATTATTTTGTAATCAGGGCGATTTTCAATCAATAATTTCAATAATAAAATTCCGTCTATTCCTCCCAATGGATGGTTGGATACCGTAATAAATGCTCCAGTTTTAGGAATTCGTCTTAAATCTTCTTCGGGGATTTCAAATTTAATTTCAAGATCATCAAGCAGTGCCGTAAAAAACTCTAAATCTTTTAAATGCTTGTGTTTGTTGTAAATTTTGTTAATGGTGGAAATTCGAAGAATTTTCATTAATGACCATCCAAAAAAAGTACCTATAAATCCGTATTTATCAAGGTTTATTACTTTTGCAACTTCTTTAGCGGTTACCAAACTCATCCGATTATAATTAAGGGAAACGCAAAAATACGCATTTTTTTTCATCAAATGACTTATATTATCAGTCATTGGCTAGACTGCATTGTCAATAGATTTCATTTTGGCAGTATTGTGTTTCCTAGCTTATTTTATAACAAGCTGAACAGTTCCTCTTGTCTCCTGTTTTAAAAGCACTTCTCCTTTTTGCTCAATTTCATTAATTGCTTTTTCGGTGGCGTGCCGAATGGTATATAACAAAACATTTTCCATAACAGACACTTTATATTTTAACATCAATTCTGTTATAAATTGTTGAAAATTGTTGTATTTATCTTCTATGCAAACCGAAAAACTGATGGCGGAATTTTGGATTAAATTCACTTTGAGTTTGTTATCGTGTAAAATTTTAAAAATATCGCTGAGGTTGGATTCAACCATAAAAGAGAAATCCAAGGCAGAAATTGATACCAAAATCTGATTTTCTTTCAAAATAAAACAAGGTGTTTCCGGGATTAAATCAATCCCTTTTCCAACAGTTGTGCCACTTGAATTTAAATTATAAAAAGATCGAACAAAGAGTGGAATGTTTTTATTTTCAAGCGGTTTCAACGTTTTTGGATGAATAACAGAAGCGCCATAAAATGCCATTTCGATGGCTTCGCTGTAGGAAATTTGATGCAGCAATTGTGCGTTTTCAAAATAACGCGGATCGGCATTAAGCACGCCGTCAACATCTTTCCAAATGGTCAAGCTTTTAGCGCTTAAGCAATGCGCAAATATGGCTGCGGTATAATCGGAACCTTCTCTGCCCAATGTTGTGGTATTTCCCAGCACATCTTCGCCTAAAAATCCTTGGGCAATGTATAATTTATTAGGGTTTAAGGTAGAAATATTTTTTGAAGTCAGTTCCCAATTCACATAAGCATCTCGGTAACTGTCATCTGTTTTAATGTATTTTCGCACATCAATCCACTGGTTTTCGATACCAATTTCGTTTAAATAAGCACTTACAATTTTGGTTGAAAGCAATTCTCCATACCCAACAATTTGGTCGTAAATAAAGTTATAGTCTGATGAAGTATTGGTTGCTAAAAATTTGTTTAGTTCCTCAAAAAGTGTCTCAACTTCCCTAAAAACAGGATTTGATTTATTTTTGAACAACGCATTCATTATCGCCAAATGATATTCCCTCACAAATGCAATATTTTGCTGTAAATCGCCTGTTTTATGCTGGTAAGAATTGATGATTTTTTCAAAAGCATTGGTCATTTTTCCCATTGCAGAAATCACAATAAGCGTGTTTTTGAATCCTTCGTTTCTTAGAACACGAACCACATTTTTTATACCTTCCGCATCTTTTACTGAGGCGCCTCCAAACTTGTAAATTTTCATAAAGTTTCCAAATAATTTTTTATGGCAAGTTCATCCATTTGAACCGTTTTCCAATCATCTAAAAGATGCGCTCCGGTTTTTTTATAAAATTCTATGGCCGGCGTATTCCAGCCTAAAACCACCCATTCCATTCTTTTTACGCCCAAATTATGGCCGTATTCAATCACTTTTTTATACAAGGCACTTCCAATATTCAACCCTCTTTTGTTTTTTTTGACAATCAAATCTTCCAAATGAATGGTTGGTCCTTTCCAGGTGGAATATCTTGGATAAAACAAGGCCATTCCAATAATTTCATCATCAACTTCAGCAACAAAAGTTTTAAACAATGGGGAATTTCCAAATCCGTCTTTTTTTAAGTCGGCCACCGTAATTACAACGGCATCAGCCTCTTTTTCAAAATGTGCCAACTCTTTTATCAAGTTTAATACCGACGGCATATCTTCTATTTTCCCTTCCCTACTGCTAAAATTCATCTGTTTAAACTTTATTTTTTAGCGGTAACAGCTGCTGTTCGCCATTAATCATTTCCTTGTGTATCAAAATTTGATATGCTCGTTTCATCTTTCATTTTTATTTTAAATCGTATTGGCTAAAGTAAAAAATCTTTATCCAAAGTATCTCAAAACAAAGGTCTTTTTAAAAATAATTTTTTCGATATTTGTGCAAACAAACAAAGCTCGCATCAATGAAAAATAACAACCTTACCTTAGGAGAGTTTATTATTGAAAATCAGAAACATTACAAATCAACTTCTGGAGAATTTACACGCTTGTTAAGCTCTATCAGATTGGCTGCTAAAGTTGTTAATTATAAGGTAAATAAAGCGGGATTGGTTGATATTTTGGGTGATGCCGGAGACGTTAATATTCAGGGTGAAGACCAGCAAAAATTAGATGTTTTTGCGAATCAGGTGTTTATGCAAACACTCATCAACAGAGAAATTGTTTGTGGAATTGCCAGTGAAGAAGAGGATGATTTTGTAACCGTGAAAGGAAAACACGGCACCAACGAAAATAAATATATTGTTTTGATGGATCCTCTGGACGGTTCTTCCAATATCGACGTAAATGTTTCGGTGGGAACTATTTTTTCTATTTACCGTCGCATTACGCCAGTTGGAACACCCGTTGAAAAAATAGATTTTCTGCAACGAGGAAATCAGCAGGTTGCCGCTGGTTACGTCGTTTACGGAACTTCAACAATGCTGGTTTACACTTCGGGACATGGCGTTAACGGTTTTACGTTAAATCCAGCAATAGGTTCCTTTTATTTATCGCATCCAAATATGAAATTTCCAGATATCGGGAAAATATATTCTATCAACGAAGGGAATTACGTGCACTTTCCGCAAGGCGTAAAAGATTATTTAAAATATTGCCAGGAAGAAAAAGACGACAGACCTTACACTTCCCGTTATATTGGTTCATTGGTTTCCGATTTTCACAGAAATATGATTAAAGGCGGCATTTATATTTATCCAACAAGCTCAATTGGCCCAAAAGGAAAATTGCGATTATTGTATGAATGCAATCCTATTGCTTTTTTAGCAGAACAAGCCAACGGAAAAGCAAGTGACGGTTATATGAGAATTTTGGACATTAAACCAAGCGAATTGCACCAACGCGTTCCGTTTTTCTGCGGAAGTAAAGCAATGGTTGAAAAAGCCGAAGAATTTATGGCTAAATACCCAAAAGACGCTAAATATTAGGGCCTAATAAGATTAAACAATACAACTATAAACACATTTGATTTTATAAAACGGAAAGCATTTGTTACCTTTGAAGACATTTAAGTTTAACTAAAACACATGATTATGGCCTTTGAATTACCGAAATTACCGTACGCTTTTGACGCGTTAGAACCCAATATTGATGCAAAAACCATGGAAATTCACCACGGAAAACATCACGCAGCTTACACCAATAATTTAAACAATGCAATAGCCGGAACAGCTTTAGAAGGAAAATCTATTGAAGCTATTTTATCCGGATTAGATATGAACAATGCCGCAGTTAGAAATAATGGAGGCGGTTTTTACAATCACGAACTTTTTTGGAATGTGATGTCTCCAAACGGAGGAGGAAAACCAACAGGCGAATTGGCTGCTGCCATTGATGCTGCTTTTGGTTCGTTTGAAGCTTTTAAAGACGCTCTTTCTAAAGCTGCAGTTACCCGTTTTGGATCGGGCTGGGCTTGGTTATGCGTTCACCCTGGTGGAAAAGTAGAGGTTTGCTCTACTGCAAATCAGGACAATACTTTAATGCCTGGCATTGGTTGTGGCGGATTTCCTATTTTAGGATTGGATGTTTGGGAACATGCTTACTATTTGCATTACCAAAACAGAAGACCGGAATATGTTGAGAATTTTTTCAACGTGATTAACTGGGATTATGTTGCAAAACTTTATGCAGAAAATAAATAATTTACACTGCTGATTAAAAACAAAAAAGCGCGCCAATTGGCGCGCTTTTTTAATAATATTTGATGGATTAATCAAAATTTAGCGGTGCTAAATAATTCATTTGCCTCATAATCCAGTTTTTTCTTCTTTCAATATATCCAGAAGAACTGCTCGCTCTGTATTTTCTTGGATTTGGTAAAATTGCAGCAATGGAAGCCGCTTCGTATTTGGACAGCTTAGCTGCAGGCTTTCTAAACCAATGTTGTGCTGCTGCTTCTGCACCATAAATGCCATTGCCCATTTCAATGCTGTTTAAATACACCTCCAAAATGCGTTCCTTCCCCCAAAAAACTTCAATTAAAAAAGTAAAATAAACCTCAAAACCTTTTCGGATATAGCTTCGTTGCGGCCACAGAAATACATTTTTTGCAGTTTGTTGTGAAATTGTGCTTCCTCCTTTTATGCGTTTTCTTTTCTTGTTTTTTTCAAAAGCTTTTTCAATGGCTTCAAAATCAAAACCGGAATGTTCCATAAATTTTTGGTCTTCGCTTACAATAACGGCTTTGCCCAAATTTGGTGAAATTTTTTTCAAAGGAACCCAATTGTGCTCAAATGGCGCTTTTTCACCTTTACTCCACTGCTCCATATTGCGAATGATCATTAAAGGCGTAAACGGAACCGGAACCCAGCGAAAAATGATTACTGAAAAAATGGAAAGCGCCATAAAAAAAATAATGGCTTTAAAAATCCATTTAAAAAATTTCCTAAAAACCCCCTTCATATTTTTTAATCTTCTAGTTGATATTCAATGGTGGAAACCACCCTTACAATTTTAATATCAGATGTATTTTGATCCAAATCATTGATGGAAAAAAGTCCTTGTTGTGCGCTTTTAATCTTAGTGACTTTGGAATTGGAATCTCGTGCAAATTTTTCGGCGACTTCCCGTGCATTTTTAGTTGCCTCTTCAATCATTTCGGGTTTTAGTTTATTCAATCCAGAAAAGCTATACTGAATGGGTTGCCAAGTGTTTTTTGAGCTAATTAAAATTCCTTTTGAAATAAGTTCCAACGAATTTGTGAGCGCTTTTTGAAGTTTTGGAATATCGGCAGTTCTTACTGTAAAATCTGAGCTAGCGATGTACCTAAATTCCCTATTCTGTTCGTTTCCGCCATACAATGCAGCTTTTGAATCATTAATGTTTGTGGTGCCGCTATTCAATTCTTTTTCGGTAAATCCTTCCTTCAAAAAGAAGTTTTTGATTTCTTTATTTTGCTTTTCCAGGTTGTTTTTTAAAATGTTTAAATCGTTTCCCGCAATGGTGATGCTAATTGGCCAAACAGCCAAATCGGCATTCACTTGTTTTTCGGCAAGTCCTTTTACCTGAACCGAGCGCTCAAAGGCTTTTCCGTTTTTATAAGTATTGCCAATAAAATAACCCGCAGCCACTATTGAAATGGCGATGACAGTTGTTTGAATCCATCCGCTTTTTTCCATTTTCTTAATTTTTTTGTAAATTGTATTTAGCATCCTTTATTTTGACGGACACCTTTATACAAAAGTATGGCTTTTTTGAATTGAAAACAGGTTAAATGTTAGGGAAGATAATTTGGGTTTTCGGCTATACCGTTTGTTAAAATGCAATGTTGATAACAGGTAAATAGAAGTGTATTTATTTTTAATGTTGGCGCTAATTCAAATTTAACTTAATATTTTATTTAAAGCAGCAATGACTACAATGGCCACAAAAACAAAAATTGAAATGCCCATTGTGTTGCTTTTTGGGGATTCTATAATAGGTTTCCCATCTTTATATAGATCAATTACAACGCCATAAAGGCCAAAACCCGTAGCCAATCTACATTCAACGTCTATTCCGTTCTCTTGTATTTTAAATGAATGAACAGTTCCAAAAACAGAACGTTTTCCTGAAACAATGACATCATTAACCTTAATGGTTTCTTTTCCTAAAATAGAATTGAATAATTCAATTTTATTATTTTCTAAATGTATTGTGGTAAATTTCATGTCTTTTTACAATTTTTTTAATTTACAATATTCGTTAAAACATATCTATATATCCTAAATGATTTTAGGATAAGCTTTTGTTTTTAAGAATTAAAATTGTTTGTTTTTAGCAATTTTTAAACAATTTGGATGACCAAATATACTAAAATAAGAAGACCTATTTACAGCGGCGAGTATAAATTTAAATGACTGTTTTTTTTCGTTTCACCCATTTTACTGCTTCAAACCAAATAACCGCAAAAAACCCGATGGCAAGACTTATCATTAACTGCCTGGTATTTAATGCTTCAAACTGAAAGAATTTCGCCATCGGTGCAATATAAATTAGCAGTCCGGATGTGAATACCGTAATGCTAATAATATGCAACACCAGGTTGTTTTTGTACTTCAAGACGGTAAATATGGAATAGTAAAAAGAACGGTTTACCAAGGTTAAAAATATATTCGCTGCAATTAAAACTGTAAAAACCATGGTTCGTGTAAGTGTTTCATTATATCCTTGATTTACGGCATATTTGTAGGTAAATAGAGCGCCCGCAGTAATTGCCAAACCCTGGATAATACTCGTAATTAATTCTTTTCTATTAAAAAAAGTAAGGGAAAAAGGCCTAGGTTTTTTTTGCATTGCATTTTTTTCCATAGGTTCATTTTCATAAATGATTGAACAAGTTGGCCCCATAATTAATTCTAAAAAGATAATATGAATTGGCGAAAAAATGGCGGGATAAATCCAACCTAAAGCTAAGGGAATAAACACAGTTAAAATGATGGGAATATGAATGGAAATGATATACTGAATTGCTTTTTTAAGATTGGCATAAATTTTTCTGCCCATGGCAATGGCTTCTACCATTTTAGATAAATCGTCTTCTAATAAAATTAAGGACGCTGCCTGTTTGGCAATTTCAGTTCCTCTTTTTCCCATGGCAATACCAATATGTGCCGCTTTTAAAGCAGGGCCATCATTTACGCCGTCTCCTGTCATTGCTACAATTTGGTTTTCGGCTTTTAAAGCATTGATAATTTTTAATTTAGCTTCAGGAAACATGCGTGTAAAAACGTTGGTTTCCAACACTAATTTTTGCAATTCGGCATCTGATAATTTCATAAGTTCATCTCCGGTAACGCTTTTTTCGTAGCCTTTAAATCCCACTTGTTTGGCAATGGCATTAGTGGTGGTTGCATTGTCACCCGTGATAATTTTTACTGAAATTCCGGCGGTGTAAAAATCTTCAAAAACAGTTTGAATATTTTTTTTTGGCGGATCGTGAAAAGCCACCAGACCTTTAAAATGAAATTTAAACTCTTGTTGGGTTTTGGGAAAATGATTGCCTTCAAAATTAGCTTCACCAACCCCCAAAACGCGATAACCATCGGTTGCCAAGGTATTAAATGCCGTTTCTATTTCTTGTTTTTCGGTTGGATTAAGAGAAGACACATTCATAATAGCTTCCGGAGCTCCTTTTACTGCAATGATGCGATGTCCCAACTCATTTTCAAAGATATGCGTCATCATTGGTGGAATTCCTTCTAACGGATATTCGTGAATCATTTTATACTTAGGTCTTTCGTCAGTCAAAACGGAGGTTTCATAAGCTTTGTGCAAGGCTATTTCCATCGCATCAAAAGCAATGGGTTCGCTTGACCACATTGCCAACTTTATAAGTTCTTTTTCTTCTGAAACAAAGTTATTTTTAATGGTAGATATTTTTTGTAAGGAAGGAACATAGAGTTTAGCTAACCTCATGTTGTTTTCTGTGATGGTTCCTGTTTTGTCAATACAAATTACAGAAGCACTTCCTAAAGTTTCAACAGTTTTCATTTGTTTTACTATAATTCCAAGCTTCATCAATCGCCAAGATCCAAGCGCCATAAATGTGGTAAAAGCAACAGGAATTTCTTCAGGCAAAATACTCATTGCCAGGGTAAGAGCAATAAGTAAACTGGCAATTATATTGAAGGATTGAAAATAATTTATTCCCCAAACAATGATAAAAATGACGGTTCCTATGCCCACCATTTTTTTAACAAAATTGCCAATTTGGAGTTCTAATGGGGTTTTTTCTTCTTTTATTTTTTCTAAACTTCCACCAATTTTCCCCAATTGGGTTTCATTGCCTATGCTGGTAACAGTTGCAATTGCCAATCCGCTGGCAACTGTTGTGCCTTGAAAAATCAATCGATCTGGCTTTTTGGCATCTTTGTAAACAGCTAAAGATTCCCCGGTTAAGATTGATTCGTTTACGGAGAAGTCATTTGAGTGCACTATGATACCGTCTGCAGCAATAATAATACCTTCGTCAACAATTAAGTAATCTCCCACAACCAAATCTTCCGATTTTATTTCAACAGTTTTTCCATCTCTAACCACATTGCAATTGGGCTGTGTAAAAGTTTTTAATTTTTCCAAGGCATTTCTACTCCTTGAATCCTGATGCAAAGAAATGGCCGAAATAAGTACAATGGCACAAGCCAAAAATATCCCGTCGCCACTATTTCCACTTATAAAATAGATGGAAGAGGTTACCAAAAGTAAAATAACCATTGGTTCTTTTACCAAGCTTAACAAGGCATTTAAAAATGGATTTTCCTTTTTATACTCCAACTTGTTTGTGCCATATTTTTCTCTTGAAATTAGCACTTCTTTTTGTGTTAATCCTTTTATGTTGAAGTTATATATGGACATGAATACCTAAATTTTAAAATCAAATGTATTTAAGTTTCGCATTTGGTTAAATGATATTAATCACGAATATGGCTAGTAGCCAAAATATGGAAGGATTCTAAATAAAAATCCTCAAATAGCTTAAGAATTTATTTAGGAAAAGAATTTTATTTGGTAAATTATTTTTTAGGAAATTAAGTGTAATTTGGCTAAAATTTCCTTAATTCTAAATGAGTTTTAGCCTTGTTTATTTTTTCAATGCCGTTTTTAAAATGAAGTTTTTCATTTGGAATAAATCCTTTCAAAATTAAAACAACACCAAAAACCATCAACATAATTCCCATTGCGCGTTTTACTTTGTAGGTTACTGAGGGGGTTAATTTCTTTATTAACTGTTTGGCCAGTAAAATTTTGCCAACATCGGTAATAAAA
>CAMDPE010000024.1 GCA_945903795.1 Lutibacter flavus
TAATAAGCGGAATCATAATTTCAGGAAGCGTTTTAATTCCTTCCGCTTTTAATTCCAATGCTGCTTCAATAATTGCCCTGGCCTGCATTTCGGTAATTTCAGGATAGGTAATTCCCAATCTGCATCCGCGATGGCCTAACATAGGATTGAATTCCTTTAAATCTTCAACTTTTTGCTTAATAGTTTCAATAGAAACTTCCATCTCAAGGGCCATTTCTCTCTGACTTTCATCTTCATGAGGAACAAATTCATGCAATGGCGGGTCCAATAAACGGATTGTTACAGGGAAACCTGCCATTGCACGGAACAAATCCTTAAAATCTTTGCGCTGAATAGGCAATAATTTATTTAACGCTTTTCTTCTTCCTACTTCATCAATGGATAAAATCATTTCACGCATACGTGCCAGTCTTTCTCCTTCAAAAAACATATGCTCTGTTCGGCAAAGACCAATTCCTTCTGCCCCAAATTTTAGGGCAATTTCACATTCTCTTTCTGTTTCGGCATTTGCTCTTACGCCAAGGGTTTTATATTTATCGGCAAGTTTCATGATAGCCTCAAAGTCAGCACATAATTCAGCATCAGTAGTTTTAATTTTACCTTTATAAACTTCACCTGTTGATCCGTTTAAAGAAATCCACTCACCTTCAAGGTAGTCTTTCCCTTCAATAGTCATTACTCTGGTTTTGTAGTTTATGTTTATGGTTCCTGCCCCAGAAACACAGCATTTTCCCATTCCACGGGCCACAACGGCCGCATGAGAGGTTATACCGCCGCGTGCTGTTAAAATACCTTTGGCAATATTCATTCCTTCTAAATCTTCGGGAGAAGTTTCTAAACGAACAAGAATTGAAACGGGATATTTATGAGCTTCATCTGAAAAGAAAACAATTTGCCCGGTTGCAGCACCAGGAGATGCTGGTAAACCTTTAGCCAATATTTCAGCATTCTTTATTGCTTCTTTGGTAAAAACAGGGTGTAAAAGTTCCTCTAATTTTGAAGGTTCTTGCATTAATAAGGCTTTTTTTTCGTCAATCATTCCAGCAGCCAGTAATTCCATGGCAATTTTCACCATTGCAGCTGCTGTACGTTTGCCATTGCGCGTTTGTAACATCCAAAGTTTACCATCCTGAATGGTGAACTCTAAATCTTGCATGTCTTTATAATGTTTTTCAAGAATATCTTGCGTTTTATTTAATTCATCAAAAGTGGTTGGCATCAATTCTTCTAATGAAGGATATTTAGTTTTTCTTTCCTCTTCAGAAATATTTGTCAAAATTGCCCATTTTTTTGAACCTTCTAAGGTAATTTGTTGAGGAGTTCTAACACCGGAAACAACATCTTCACCTTGGGCATTAATTAAATATTCTCCGTTAAAAATATTTTCGCCGGTTGAAGCATCTCTAGTAAATGCAACTCCGGTGCCTGAATTATCTCCCATATTCCCAAATACCATTGCCTGAACACTTACTGCGGTTCCCCATTCTTCAGGGATCTGATTCATACGTCGATAATAAATAGCCCTTGGATTCATCCAGCTATCAAATACCGCTGCAATACTAGCCCAAAGTTGGTCCCAAGGATCTTCTGGGAATTTTTCCACAGTTTGTGCCTCACAAGCAGTTTTAAAGTCAGTGACCATTTGTTTTAAATCTTCAACATCAAGCTCGGTATCTAACTCAACACCTTTGTTTAATTTTGACTTTTCTATAATTTCTTCAAACGGATCTTGGTCTTCTTTTGAATTTGCTCCAACGCCTAAAACAACACCTCCAAACATTTGTACAAAGCGTCTATAGGAATCCCAAGCAAATCTTGGGTTTCCGGTTTTAGCAATCAGTCCCTCAACAGCATTATCGTTCATGCCTAAATTGAGAACCGTATCCATCATCCCTGGCATGGATACTCTGGCTCCGGAACGAATGGAAAGTAAACAAGGATTTTCATTACTACCAAAGGAAGTCCCCATACTTCTTTCAATTTTCGCAACGGAATCTTCAACTTCAGCAAGCAATAAAGAAATGACTCTATCTTTGCCCAGTTGATTATATTCTGTACAAGTTTCAGTTGTAATTGTAAATCCGGGAGGAACTGGTATTCCAATTAAACTCATTTCAGCCAAGTTAGCACCTTTCCCACCCAGTAGATTTTTCATAGTGCTATTTCCATCTGCAGTTTTATCTCCAAATTTATAGACTCTTGTTTTAACATTTTTTAGTGTTTCCATCTATTTTGCTTTATTTAAACTTAATTTGACCAATAAAATGGTTGTAAAAACAATTGAAAAGAAGGCCAAAATGGCCAAAAGTGAGTAACTCATCATAAAATATTTATTTATTTAGTTAGTATTAATCTACTTATCAACTATAACTTTACATTTCAAATAAAGAAATTTTAAGACCACCATTTTAAAATTACCTATATTCGCAATCTCTTAAAATTGTGTAATGTTATAATTCAATTAGCTCAGGCTTTGTAGTATATTTATTAAAATGAATATTTTTTTATTATATTTACACCCTACAAAACATTAATTTGCAAAAATTATGACACGAAAACGTATTCGTGTTATTATATCGCAAAAGTATTTTGATTTCTAGATATGAAAAAGAAGATTTTTTGCACATTGTAATATTAAATTTGCAATGGGTTAATTTTTGAGCTAAAATTATATTTATGATGAAATCTATATTACTAAATAAAATAAATCACTCTATCCAAAAGACATTTACTATTTACCCTAAAATTTACCCTCAGGCTTATAGTTTATGGCATCATCATAAAGAATATGAGGTTCTTTATTTTGTAAAAAATTCTGGGACGGCTTATGTTGGGGATAAAATAATTCCTTATCAAGGAGGTACACTTATTCTTTTATGTGCAAATTTACCACATATGTTTGTGCCTAAATTAAACTCAGAAGATCACCCAGACAAAGTTATAGATGCCTACGTTCTTCATTTTTCAGCAGAAATTATCAATACAATGATTGAAAATATTCCAGAATTTAAGTCAATAAATAATTTGTTTAATAATTGGAAAAGAGGAATGGTTTTTAATAATATTAAAAGTAATGAAGAGGTATTTAATTTAATGAAAGCAATAAATGAAGGTAACAACTATAAAAAAGTAACTCTTTTTTTTGATTTATTAAATCTTTTAGAAATTGACCAAGGTTTTGATTTTATTGCCAGTTCAGGGTATGTAAATTCTATAAGTTTGCAAAAAGGTCGTCTTGAAAAAGTGTATGATTATTCAATTGAGAACTTTAGTGATTCATCTATTTGTTTAGAGAAAGTGGCTGAATCAATAAATATGAATAAAGCTGCTTTTTGCCGTTATTTTAGAAAAGTAACCCATAAAACCTATATTGAATTCTTAAACGAAATCAGAATTGGTAATGCGTGTAAAATTTTATTAGAAGATGAAAACAAAAGCGTTACAGATGTTGCATTTTTAAGTGGTTTTAATAATATGTCTAATTTTAATAGGCAATTTAAAATTATTATGGGTCAGTCACCTTCGACTTATCTTAAATTAAGAAAGTTTTAAAATAAATCCAAATTAAGAATTCAACATCTTTTTAAGCTTCCTCAATCCTTCTGTTTTTTCATATATTGATAATAATCACACTTCTTTAATAAAAAATACGGATACTTATCATCCCCAATCATCTCAAAATTGATTTTTCTCATTGCACTTAACTGCTAACCACAATAATTTTGATAAATAAAATTAACAGCATCAATTTATTTGCTCAATTATTAATTTAAACATTTTAAAACATGAAAAAAATACTTTTTGGTTTAGTAATTATTGGACTAACCATCCAAACTTATGGTCAGATAAGAACCGAAGAATTGTCTGAAGTTGTAATATCCGCCACAAATTACAAATATCTCAACAAAACAGGTCTTGAAAATGCCTCTATACCTGTAGCTTTATTGGAACAAAAAGTGGCAAGTTTCAATGTAAAAGATGCTGATTTTTATGTAGATGAATATGGAACATATGAAGTGTCTTTTTATATTCCTGATGGTTATATTTTAGCCTCTTATGATGGAGATGGCAATATTTTAAGAACTGCAGAAAGATTTAAAGATGTGGCTTTGCCTCAAAAAGTTATTGAATCTGTTGCAAGAACCTATCCTGGCTGGACTTTTGCAAATGATGTTTACTTGGTAAACTATCATGATGCCGGCGAGGCTGGTAAAATTACCAAAAGATACAAAATTTTATTAAAAAATGATGATGACCGAATAAGGGTAAAATGTGACGAAGAAGGAAATTTCCTTTAATCGCTAATTAAAACAAGTAAAAAAGGAGCCAATGGCTCCTTTTTTTTAAACAAACTTAACAAACTTATATTTTAAGCTTACTTAATGCTTTTCAAGATATTATTAGGGAATTTTAATTCGCCAAAAAACCATTTTCCTTTATAAGATTTCTCCATCAGCCCAAATTTTTTAATGGCATGAACTTTTAAATGTTCAATCAATTCATCTACAGAATCTGTCATAAAAAGCAATTTCATATCTTCCTTATCAATACTTTCGTTTTTCGCCATAATTTTGATATGGTGATACAATTCTTTATGGTATTCCTTTCCAAAAATTACGATAGGGAAATTCTTAATCATTTTTGTATGAATTAAGGTAAGCGCTTCAAACAATTCATCCAAAGTTCCAATTCCGCCTGGCATCACAACAAAACCAAAAGAATATTTCATCAATAAAAATTTACGCACAAAAAAATAGGGAATATTGATCCATTTATGCAAATAGCTATTTGGTTTTTGTTCTTTTGGCAACACAATATTGCAGCCAACAGAATATCCGCCGGCTTCAAAAGCACCTTTATTTGCAGCTTCCATAATTCCGCCGCCTCCTCCGGTCATCACTGTAAAGCCCAGTTTTGCCAAAGCCGCTCCCACTTCTTCGGCTTTTTTATAATATAAATTAGTTGCACCAAACCTTGCCGAACCAAATACCGTTACACAAGGGCCAATAAAATGTAATTTTCTGAATGCTTTTATAAAATGATATTGCACTTTAAATGTAAACCACAATTCTTTAAGTCGATTGCGGGGACCTTGAAGAAATGAACTTTCTTCCGTTAAATAATTTTTATGATGGCGCTCGCTGAATTTCATCTTTTTAACCGTTGAAAAACGAATTAATAGGTTATAATTTATGCTTAAAGTTATATATTTTAACGGCTAATTACATTGATATAAATCAATTAACACAGATTACAATAAACGAAAAATCACAAAAATATTTTTTCTGCCAGATTAATCCTAAATCAATAAAAATTTGTTAAAAATAAGCCGATTGATTTCCCTCATTTTTATTGAAAAGCCATTCAACTATTTTTGATTTCAAATTTATTGTTCAATTAAAACTATTATATTATGAAAACCGATGCGGAATTAAAAAATGATGTGTTAGATGAATTGGCTTGGCAACCAAACATTGATGAAACAAAAATTGGGGTTATTGTTGAGGACGGTGTTGTGACCCTTAGCGGCGTTGTAGACAATTATACTAAAAAAGTTGCAGCAGAAAAAGCCGTAAAAGCCGTAAAAGGCGTAAAAGCTGTTGCGCTTGACATAGAGGTTAAATACGGAACAGATTACAAAAAAACCGACAAAGAAATTGCTAAAGCCGTTATTAATGCATTGTCTTGGGACACTTCTGTTCCTGAAGACAAAGTTTCTATAAAAGTGGAAGATGGCTGGGTTTATTTATCTGGTGAGCTAAAATGGTTTTACCAAAAAGATGCCGCAAAAAAAGCGGTTGAAAATTTATTGGGCGTAAAAGGTGTTGTTAATAGCATTCAAATAAAACAAGATGTTGAGCCTTCCCAAATAAAAGAAAGAATTACCAAAGCCTTTGAACGATCTGCAGATGTTAATGCAAGAAATGTATCTGTATCAATTGATGGTCATGTTGTTACATTACGGGGAACAGTTAATTCAATGGCTGAAAAAGATGAAGCCCAAAGAGCCGCTTATTTGGCACCTGGAGTTTATGAAGTAAAAAATGAACTTAAAGTGCAATATCAAAGAGAATATGCCTAAGCAAATAAATGTTTAGCAATATTTTTTGATTAAAATTTTTTTAGCCCTAACAACTATTTTCCCGTTAGGGCTAATTTTTTTAAGTTAGAAAGAAAATCAACATAAAAACTTTGTCATGCATATAGTTTCCTGGAATGTGAATAGCATTAGAGCTATTATAGAAAAAGGTTTTATGGATTCGGTAAAAAAATTGAATCCCGATATTCTTTGTTTACAGGAAACAAAAGCAACAAATTCCGAAACCTTAAATGTCTTATTTCCTTTAACTGAATTTGTTACATTCGCCAATTCGGCCCATAGAAAAGGTTATTCGGGAACTGCATTGCTTTCTAAAAACAAACCGCTAAAAATTATTGATACAGCAAATAAAGTTGATAAAGATAAGGAAGGACGGCTTATTTGCGCAGAATTTACTGATTTTTTCCTCATCAATGTTTATGCGCCAAATGCCGGACAAGCTTTGGAAAGGCTTGATTATAAAAAAAACTGGAATTCCCGTTTTCTTGCTTTTTTGAAAAAACTGGACAGCTTAAAACCCTTAATTGTGTGCGGTGATTTTAATGTGGCGCACCGCCCTATGGATTTAAAAAACGACAAAGCAAATTACAATAAAACAGCTGGTTATACCCAAATTGAAATTGATGGAATGGACGCCATGATAAATTCAGGACTGGTCGATTCCTTTCGATATATTCACCCAAATGAAGTGGCTTACACCTTTTGGAGTTACCGTTTTAACGCCAGAGAAAAAAATATTGGCTGGCGTATTGATTATTTTTTAATCAGCGAAAGGCTCATTAACAAAGTGAAATCAGTAAATATACATCCCGAATTTTATGGCTCAGACCATTGCCCCATAAGTTTAGAAATTGATTTATAAATTATTCCTTTAAAACCTGCTAGAGAATTTCCAGCCTTTCTTTTATCCTGTCAATCACTTTTCTTACGGTGTTTTCACTCACTTTTAAAGTCTCAGATATTTCTAAAATATCCTGATTTCCAAAAACATACAACTCAATAATATTTTTACTGATTGGTGGTAAGGTATAAAATGAAGCCCCAAACAAAGCGCGATTCCGGTCTGAAAATAATAAATTATCACTCAAATCCAATTTCCCTGTTATTTCCATTTCCATTGATTGGTCTAAAATAAAGTGGGCAGGATTAAAACTATTTTGTTTGTAAGAAATATCGTCAAGATCTTCATTAAAGATATAATCGCCATCTGCTTCAATGGAATAATCTTCATTTAACAAATTCAATTCATCTTTTAAAATTGCTTCAATATTTATATCTTCGGCAAATTGATTTTCCCTTTCAATTTTATGATTTATTTTTTGAATTGTTCTTAAAAAAAGCAATTGGCGCAACTGTTTTTCATCAATATCATTAGAAAAAAATTTAAAAACTTCCATAAACACTTCATCTAAAATTTCATTGGCATCATAAAATTCTTTGTCAATCAAGCCTTCTTTTTCGGCAAGTTTTAGTTTTGATTTGGCAAACTTTTTTAAACTTGGAATAATTGCTGAACTTTTTTTATAAAATTCTTCGAAATTGGTTTCTTGATGCATTGGCTCCTTGATTTTCATGGCATAAAAATTAGTGGTTTTTAATACTTAATTCTTGGCTATTTTAAACAGACCTCCGTAAAGTTAAAACAGGTATTTTTAACTTTTACTGATATATATCAAGGTGTTAAGTAAATTTCACAGAGTCATTTTTCTTTTAAAAAAAATTAATAAAACCCTGTTTTAACCAAAAGAGATTACTGATTTACACAATAACATGGTCCTTCTTTTTCAATTTTTACTGTTGAAAAATTGATATTAATCATTTTATGCCATTAAAATCAGCAATAACTTTATGTTGTAAAAAATTCTTGAATAAGATGATAACAACATCACAAATTGAAAATAAACTCAAAAGTTTTTTTACAGAAATAGGTGAGTTATCCTATTTTGCAGGTCGGTTTTTTAAAGAGGTATTCACCCTCCCTTTTGAGTTTAAAGAATTGTTGCGGCAATGTTACAATATGGGCAATCGTTCCCTGTTTTTAGTGGGCATTACCGGTTTTATTTTAGGATTGGTGTTTACCTTGCAATCCCGACCAACCTTAATGGAGTTTGGCGCACAATCTTGGATGCCTTCCATGGTGAGCATTTCCATAGTGCGGGAAATTGGCCCGGTAATTATTGCGCTGATTTGCGCGGGAAAAATAAGTTCTGGAATTGGGGCGGAATTAGGTTCTATGCGCGTTACAGAACAAATTGACGCTATGGAAGTTTCCGGCACAAATCCATTTAAATATTTGGTGGTTACACGTATTATGGCGGCAACTTTTATGATACCGTTACTTATTATTTTTGGCGATACCATTGCCTTATTTGGCTCTGCTTTGGTCGAGAATTTAAAGGGCGATGTTTCTTTTCAACTATATTTTAATAAGGTTTTTGATGCCATTGAATTTTCAGACATTCTTCCGGCAACGGTGAAATCATTTTTCTTTGGTTTTGCCATTGGATTGGTTGGAAGTTTTAAAGGGTATAATTGCACAAAAGGCACTGTTGGAGTCGGAGAAGCCTCAAATTCAGCCGTAGTTTATACTTCTGTGCTTTTATTCATTATCGACTTTATAGCCGTTTTTATTACTGATATTTTCTTTGAACTTTAGTTATGGATAAATCAAAAAAAATAGCGCCCATTTTAAGCATCAAAAATTTGAAGAAAAGCTTTGGTGACAATCACGTGCTAAACGGTTTTACGCTTGAATTGTTTGAAGGAGAAAATTTGGTGTTAATGGGTAAATCCGGTTCAGGAAAATCGGTAATGATCAGGTGTTTGGTTGGTTTGATGCAACCCGACGAAGGTTCTTTGGAAATTATGGGCAAAGATATCAGCAAACTGTCACAAAACGAATTTAACGAATTACGAACAGAATTAGGATTCCTATTCCAAGGAAGTGCCCTTTATGATTCCATGACCGTTCGTGAAAATTTAGAATTCCCCATGCGCCAGCAAAATAAAACGGAAGAAGAATCTCTTAAATTGGTGCTCGAGGCTTTGGACAGTGTTGGATTAAGAGATGCTATAGATTTAATGCCAGAGGAACTATCCGGCGGAATGAAAAGAAGAATTGCGCTTGCCAGAGCGATAATTCTAAAACCAAGAATTATTATTTATGACGAGCCAACAACTGGGCTCGACCCAATAACCGCGAAAGAAATTATACAGCTGATGCGCAATATTCAGCTTAATTATAAAACCTCATCGCTAATTATCACCCACGATGTGGATTGCGCCAGGGTAATTTCAAACAGAATGATTTTATTGATTGACGGCATTAATTATGCTGTAGGAACTTTTGAGGAATTGTCAACTAACAAAGACGAAAAAATTCAGGCATTTTTTAAATAGCAACTCATTATGAAAACATCAAATACACAAAAATTCAGTCTTGGATTGTTTATTTTTATCACTACAATTATTTTAGTAATTGCACTTTATCTGATTGGCAACAAGCAAAATCTTTTTGGCAATACCTTTAGAGTGACTGCCGTATTTAACAATGTCAATGGCCTAATATTAGGCAATAACGTGCGGTTTTCCGGCATTAATATTGGTACCGTAAAAAATATTGACATGATAAATGACAGCACCATTTGTGTTGATATGGTTATTGAAGAAAAAATGCTTAAACATATGAAAAAAAATGCGGTAGCTGCTGTTGGCTCTGATGGTTTGGTTGGAAGTATGGTGATCAACATTGTGCCAGGAAAGGAGGTTTCTGTAGCTTTAAAACCAGGCGACACTATTAAATCCTACAATAAAACATCGACTACCGATATGCTTGAAACATTAAATACCACCAACGACAATGCGGCAAAATTAACTTCTGATCTATTGAAGATCACCACAGCCATTAAAGAAGGAAAAGGCACCATTGGTATGTTGATTGAAGATGCTGATATGGCTTCCAACGTAAAACAAACCGTCGTAAATTTAAAAACAGCGAGCGCAAGCGCTTCAGCAACAGTTATTGAATTGAAAAAAATTATCAATTCCATTAATTATGATGAAAGTATGGCTGCCGTATTGTTAAGCGACCCTGCATCAGCAAATCAAATGAAATCAATTATTATAAATTTAGAAAAATCGAGTGAGAATATCGACTCTGTAATTACCAATTTAAACAAGGTTGTTTTAGAAGTGAAAAATGGAAAAGGCACCGTAAATTATATGATTAACGACACCATTTTAGTAGACAACATTGGTGAAACAGCAAAAAATATTAAGGAAGGAAGCTTCCGTTTAAATGAAAATATGGAAGCATTAAAACATAACTTTCTTTTTAGGGGTTATTTTAGAAAGTTAGAGCGACAAAAACAAAAAGAAGCAAAGAAAAATTAATGACGCTGCTTTTCACAATTGATATATATCATTTCAGCCATCTTTGATTCTTTGTAAATTGGTTTTATTAAATGCTACGATTATGAAAAAAGTTGTTTTATTATTATTTGCCCTGCTGTTTTCGTTTGCTTTGTCTTTAGAAAGTTGTGGACCAGTAGTGGTTACCTCCAGAATTGGAACGCCGCCGCCGCCATGGTTTTATCCGAACCGAGCCGAAACAGTTCGCTATATTTATTTTCCTGAACATGATATTTATTATGATTTCTCCATCAGAAGTTATCTTTATCTCGACAATAATATTTGGATTACCGCTGATTTGTTGCCGGCCAGGTTTGGGCATTTCGATTTAAGACGAAGTCGCCAAGTTAGGATTCACAATTATTTTGATGACGACATAAATAGGTATCACAACAACAATAAATATAGAAGCAACTCAGGCAGAAGGAGTTCTGATGATAATAGAAATCCTGTTAAAAGAAGAAATTAATTTTTAAAACCTTCCCATTATGAGCATAGGATTGGCCCTCTCTGGCGGAGGAATGAAGGGTATTGCCCATATTGGGGCCATTAAGGCGCTTGAAGAAAGCAACATTCACCCTACTCACATTTCGGGAAGCAGTATGGGCGCCATTGTAGGCGCATTCTATGCTTCAGGCTATGCGCCTGAAGAAATAGTGGCGTTTTTTAAAGAAGTTCCTCTTTTTTATCCAACGCGTTATGCTTTTGGAAAACCGGGAATTATAGATCCTTTAAATTTTTATCAGGATTTTAAAAAATATTTTCCTGAAGATAATTTTAAGGCGCTCCATAAAAAGCTTTTTGTCACTGCTGTTGATATGCTTTCCGGAAGTTTAAAAGTTTTTGAAGAAGGTGAATTAATCAGGCCGTTTTTAGCTTCATCTGCTTTTCCCGGCTTGTGTTCGCCTGTTGCCATTAACGGCATTTTGTATGCGGATGGTGGTATTCTCGATAATTTTCCCATTGCTCCTTTAAAAGAATGTAATCAAATAATAGGCGTTTATGTAAGTCCGATCAATGACATAAAAGCTGAAAGTTTAAAATATGGCGTTGATGTTTTGGAAAGAGCCATCAGAATAAATTTTTCAAATGCTTCTGCACAAAAATTTTCACAATGCGATTTATTAATTTATCCGCCATTGTCCAAATTTGGGATGTTTGATAAAAACCACATCGATGAAATTTTTAACATTGGTTACGAAACTACCATAACCAAACTCAAAGAAATTGATAAATATTTACAATTGGTTGGTTGAAATAAAATTAATTGCGTTTTTATTTTTGATAAAGTTCAATAAATGTAATTTCTGGCCGCATTCCCAATCTGCCTGGAAATCCCATCCAACCCAAACCCCTGGTTACATATAAATATTGGTTAAAATGTTTGTACAAGCCTGCCCATTGCTTATATTTATACTGAATTGGGCTCCAATTTTTGCTTTTAATGTTAATTCCGGCTTGCATTCCGTGCGTATGACCAGAAAGCGTAAGCGCAATGTTCGTTTTATCAATAACCTCTTCATTCCAGTGAGAAGGATCATGTGAAAGCAATATTTTAAAAGGAATATTGGCAACACCTTTTAAAGCTTTTTTTAAATTTCCATATTGTTTAAATGGCGGATTTCCCCAATTTTCAACGCCAATAATGGCAATCTTATGATTTTCTTTTTGAATGTATGCCGCATCATTCAGCAGTAATTTGAAATCTATTTTTTTGTAAAAATATTTAATAGATTCAAAATTTTCTTGTTTCCTTTGCTCCGATTTCCATTTGCCATAGTCGCCATAATCGTGATTTCCCAAAATTGCATATTTGCCAATTTTTGCATTTAATTTTTTTAAAACTGATTGCCAGCCTTTCAGTTCCCAAGCGTGGTTATTGACCAAATCGCCTGTAAAAAAAATAAAATCGGGTTCTAAATTATTAATAATATTAATGGCTCGGTCCAAAATATGATAACGCGAACGAAAACTACCAAGGTGAAGATCGGAAATATGAATAATTCGCAATCCGTTAAAATTGGCAGGTAATTCTTCAGATTCAATTTTAATGTGATGCACTTTAAAGCGGTAAAGCGTTCTGAAAATGCTGTAAAAAATTACTAAAAAAGGAAGAAATCCGGCAAACAAACCTATAATTGGAATTACAATTAGAGATTCTTCATCAGAAAAAACAAAATTTGTGAAATACAAGATGGAAATAACAATCACAAAAATTAATTTCGGAATAAAAGAAGATACCGTAAGACCGTAAAATGAGGTGATCAGCAATTGTTTTCTATAAGGATTCATGCGCTCCAGCCTAATTTTCAATAAAATAATTGACGCAATTAGCCCAATGGTGAAAATCCAATAAGTGATCTTAATTAAGTTTTGGGTAAATGAAGAACGCAACAATTGGGTAATGGACTGTAGCCAATAAAACGCCAATAAATCAACCAGCAAAATTGCCAAACATAAAAGCAAAATGGTAAAAAACGAATACGAGCGCATCACAAAATGGTTTAGCTTATTCTTTTTTTAATGACAATTTTTTTTCTCAATCTTCTTTTATCTCTAATTGCCCAATAAATTCCTTTTACACCTGCAACCCAGTTATCATACATAAAAATAAGCACAATTTCTTCTATAGTTTCCAACAAACCCAATACAATCATCACATAAAACAACCAATAAATTGGACCAAAAAACAATAACCAAAGAATAAAGATACCTTGTGCAATTGCGGATAATTTGGCCAAATACGTATGAAAAGCCGTTGCTTTTCTATATTTAAAAAAGGCAATAAACATTTGAAAAATATATGGAACAAAAACCAACATTATATAAAAGGAATGTGTCTTCACAAATTCATATTCATAAACTAACAACCCAATTAAGGCAACCGCAAAAGTTATTTGATCACCAAAAGAATCCAATTGAGAACCTCTTGCACTGGTTATTTTTAATCTTCGGGCTAAAAATCCGTCGATCATATCTGTGCAATAACTCGCCAACAACAACCAGGTAAAAAGTTCGCGGTTGCCCAACCATAAAATAAGCAGTAAAAAAGGGGCTGCTGCAATTCGGTAAAATGAAAACCAATCGGCGATGTTGAAATTTTTAAAGGTTAGCATTAGTCTTATTTTAAGTTAAAAATCAAATTAAATAGTCAATAATATTTTCTATTAAAGATATAAATTATATAGCTATGAATAAATGATATCAACAAAAATTAGCCTTATTTCTGAAATTTTCATCAAACAAAATCATTTAATAGGAAATATTTCGTTTTTCTTACAACACGTATTCGTTTTTTTACTACCTTTTATCTAAAATTAAAATTGTTTAAAATCAATAAAAATAAGGTGTTTTATAAAAGTCAAGAAATCTTTAATATCCTTTTTGAAGCTATTCCTGAAGGCATTGTTATTGTTGATGAAAATAAAAATATTGTTGCCGCAAATAGTTTAGCCGAAAAAATATTTGGATATAAAAAAGGGGAATTGACAAATCAGCCCAGAGATATACTGATTCCAAAAAGATACCTAACAACGCATAAAAATCAATTTAGCTATTTTACAGCTCAATTGAACAAACAAAAGAATTCGCGTGGACTGTATTTGTTTGGATTAACAAAAAAAAATAAGGAATTCCCAATCGAAATTTCTTTAAAACCTTTTACTGTTTATGAAAAAGAATATGTAATGGCGCTAATTCTTGATATGACACTTAAAAGAGAAACGGAGAAAAAAATAGATTCTATAAATGTTGTACTGGAAGAAAAGGTTAAAAAAGGAACTGTCCAGTTAGAAAAAACCATCGCTAAATTAAAAGAAGTAAATCTCAATTATAAAAAAGAATTGCAAAACAGAATTAAAATAGAGCGTAAAATTAAGGAGGCCTTAAAAAAAGAAAGAGAGCTTAACGAATTAAAAACTAAATTTTTAACATTGGTTTCCCACGAATTTAAAACACCTCTAAGCGGTATTTTAACATCCGCAATTTTATTGGAAAAATACCAATTAAGCGAGCAACAGGAAAAAAGAGAAAAACATTTAAAAACGATTACAGACAAAGTGCAATACCTCAATAGTGTTTTAAATGATTTTATATCATTAGAGCGCTTAGACTCCAGCAATGAAAATTACAAATTCACCGTTTTTAATTTGAGCACCGTAATTAATGAAGTGGTATACAATGCCAATATGCTTTTAAAAAGTGGCCAGCATATCAATGTTTCTCCAAACATTTCAGATTTTGTGTTGCAGCAGGATAAAAAAATTTTAGAGCTTACCTTAAATAACATTCTCTATAATGCCATAAAGTATTCTCGCGAAAACACCGATATTGATATAGAAGTGTCTAAAAATATAAAAAAATTAATGATTAAAATCACAGATCAAGGGATGGGAATCCCAGAAAATGATCAAAAATTTATATTTAATCGTTATTTTAGAGCAGAAAACGTCCTAAATATACAAGGATCTGGTATTGGTTTAAACATCGTTAAAGAACATATAGAAAACCTGGGAGGAAACCTTAATTTTAAAAGTATAGAAAATAAGGGTTCTGAATTTTTTGTTGAATTGCCAATAATTAATGAATTATGAAAAAAATTTTATTAATAGAAGATGATGCTGTAGTAAGAGAAAATACTGCTGAACTTTTGGAATTGGCCAATTACAAAGTTTTTACTGCCGCTAATGGCAAAATTGGCGTATCTGAAGCCAAAAAACAGCTTCCGGACATCATTCTTTGTGACATTATGATGCCCGAACTAAATGGTTATGGCGTACTTCAAATACTCTCAAAAGAGTTTGAAACCAAGCATATTCCATTTATTTTTCTCTCGGCAAAAACCGACCATAAAGATATTCGTAAAGGAATGGATATGGGCGCCGATGATTATATTACCAAACCTTTTGACGAATCGGAATTGTTTAGCGCCATTGAAAGCCGGTTAGCCAGAGTTTCCATAATAAAAGAAAACCAAGAAAAAGAACGTAATATTGAACACGATTTTTCGGAAAATCAGCTTAAAACATTAAATCAGCTTAAAAGTTTTTTTTCAGAAAATGTGGAAGAATTCACTTTTGTTCCAAATGAAATTATTTATCACGAAGGCGACAATTCCAATTTTGTCTTTTTAATTAGCGAAGGAATGGTAAAAACATTTAAAATTGATGAACAAGGCAAAGAATTAATTACGGGTTTGCATAAAGAAGATGACTTTTTTGGATTTACATCATTCTCAAACAATATTACCTATCAGGAATCGGCTGCAGCAATTGAAAACGTAAAGGTTTCCCGACTTTTAAAAAGCGAATTCAAAAATATTTTACAAAAAAATCACGAAGTCACCTTTGAATTGATAGATTATATCACCGATAATGTTTCAGAAATTAAAGACCAATTGCTCCAAATGGCCTACAGTTCCGTTCGAAAAAAAACAGCAAATACCATTTTGCAATTTTCTGAAAAAATGAAAAAATCCAATCACGACAATCCAAAAATATCACGGACTGATTTGGCTGGCATTGCCGGAATTGCCACAGAAACATTCATTAGGACGCTTTCCGATTTTAAAAGAGACGGTCTTATTGACATAGAAGGCCGAAGCATTAAAATTCTGAATATTGAGAAGCTGAAAAAAGTATTTTAGGCAAATTATTCTAAAATTTAAGATTTTAATTCCTATCCCCAACCCATTTCAAAGGAAAGGGAGTTTATATTGAGAATAAATGATAGCTGCAAAAACAAAAACTTTCAAATTTTAACTTCGGACTTTCGTCATCTGGCTTCGAACATTATAACTTTAACTTTCTCAATTGATATATATCATTTTACAATAAAAATTAAGGGTATAATTTTAACATAGTTAAATAAATCAAACCCATGAAAAACATTTTAATTCCCACCGATTTTTCAGAAAATTCCTGGAACGCCGTAAAATATGCTCTGGAATTTTTTAAAGACACTGAATGTGACTTTTACCTGTTGCACGTTACGTTAATTTACAATTACGCCAGTGGAGAATCACCAATAATGCCATTGCCGTCTATTGAAATCATTGACAAAACCATCTTAAAACAAGCAAAAATCAATTTAAAAAAATTGTTAAAAAAAATTGATTTATTGCATCCTAATCCAAAGCATCATTTTTACACACTTAACAATTATGATTATTTTATTGACGCTGTAAGAGCCCATGTTTCCGAAAAAAACATAGACCTTATTGTGATGGGCACAAAAGGAGCATCGGGCCTAAAAAAAGTGATGATTGGCAGCAATACCGGCGATTTAATTACCAGAGTTAAATGTCCTGTCCTCATAGTTCCGGAAAATGCAGTCTTTAAAGAATTAGAAGAAATCGCTTTTCCAACAGATTACCATCTTTTTTATCCAACAAAAATTTTAACCAGCATTTTAGAGTTTGTCAAAATGTATAATTCCACCTTAAGAATTGTGCATATTACCAATAAAGATGATGAAATTACCGAATTTCAATTGGAAAATAAGGAATTTTTAAAAAATTTCTTTGCAGATGAAAAACACAGTTTTCACAGAATTAACAATAAGAAAATTGAAGATGGCGTTCAATGCTTTGTGGAATGCAGAGATATTGATATGATTATAATGATCGCCAAAAGCCTTAATCTTTTTCAACGCATTTTATTTAGGCCAACTGTTGAAGAAATTAGTTATCATACTGAAATTCCGTTTTTAGTTTTGCACGAATAACTTATAAACACTTTCATCATGGATGAAGTATCAATTTTTTTAGCCAAATTTTGGGGATGGTATTTTATTATTTTCTTTTTAATTTTAAGCTTCAACCCAAAAAGAATTGTACAGGTGATTAAAGATTTGGAGGATCAAAAATTTGCGATTGTTATCTCTTTTCTGGCCATTGTTATTGGATTGCTCAATATTCTATTCCATAATGTTTGGGAAGACGACTGGCGGCTAATTATTACTTTTATAGGTTGGATAGCTTTGTTTATTGGCTTGTCGCTGTTTATTTTTCCGAAAAGAACTGTTTTATGGCTAGATTATCTCAACATTAAATTTGTTCAGGTAATTTATATGATGCTTTTTTTTATAGGCTTGTTTTTGCTAAATATGGGTTATGGAATTATTATTTTCCCTTAAAAGGTAAAAAAAATAAAATAAAAAAATATTCAAAAACTGAGAACAATCATATGCTAAATTGATGCATATCATTTCAAGACAATAAATTAGGCATTAATTTTACATCATAATAAAAAATAAAAGTTCATTGATTTCATAGAAATAAAATTTCCCCACGTATGTAAATTTGCATTTTACATAGCAATAATAGCCTAATTTGAAGAGTTTAAGGTGAACAAATTAAATCGATTTTAGTTTTGTCTTAGAAATAAGGTGACGTAAGAAATTATTTAAAAATTGCAGAGAACAGCTTAATTTCTTCAAGATAGATGCAGGAGGTTTCGGCCTCCTGCTTCCATCCAAAAAAAGGTCTCCATTGTTGCAAGATAATGCAGATCATAGAAGTGTTTAAGTGGTTATTTTAATGAAACTGATTTTAGTATTGTTTTAGAAATGAGATGCTATGATAAATTAGTTGGTGTTAAAAAACAAACTAAACAACTTCAAGAAGCAGGAAACTGAAAACTTCCTGCTTCTACTAAAAAGGGATAGATCATCATTATTTAAAAGTAATGTTGATTGAACCGGGAGATTTAGAACGTTTTTTAAGGTTGACTTGTTTAAGGATTGTCTTAGAAATAAGGTGGTGTAAAAAATGAGTTGAACGTAGAAAAATAACTCAATCTCATAAGGAAACAGGAAGTTGCGGCTTCCTGTTTCTACTAAAAAACCAAATCTCCATTATTGAAAAATAATGCAGATTGAAGTGGAGAATTTTAAGTGGCCGTTTAATAAAACTAATTTTAGTATTGTCTTAGAAATAAGATACTGTAAAAAATTAGTTGAGAATAAACTCCCAACTTATTCTCTTCAGGAAACAGGAAGTTGCGACTTCCTGTTTCTACCAAAAAAAAAGATTTACATTGTTGAATTACAATGCAGATTGAAATGAAGATTATCAAGTGATTGTTAAGTAAAATTAGTTTTAGTATTGGTGTTATTTTAGAGATAAATCAATGTGATAGAGTAGTTTCGCGTTATAAAACAAACTTATTCTCTTCAGGAAACAGGAGGTTGCGACCTCCTGTTTCTATTTAAAAAAATAGGTATTTTTTATCAATTAATTCTATATGTTATGAAAACAATCAGCATTTTTTTGATAATTTCATTTGTGGCAGCACAATCGTTTGGCCAAAATCCATCACTTTCAAAAGAAGATTATTTACAAAAAAGCAAAAGTCAAAAAAACACCGGTTGGGTATTGCTCGCCGGCGGAACAACATTGGCTGTTGTAGGAGCGATTATCTTTGATAAATCGGATGATTGGAGTTCCGTAGACACAGGTGGTTTTATGATGCTTGGTGGCGCAGCAGCAGGTATTGCCAGCATTCCATTTTTTATCAGTTCGGCAAAAAATGCACGAAAAGCTGCCACCATCAGTTTTAATTATCAAAAAATGTATTTTCCGCAACAACATATTTTTGTTTCAAAACCGCAACCGGCCATCACAGTAAGAATTCCTTTATAGCACAATTCTATAAAATAAAAAATTCGTAAGTCATTCAATATAAGTGATTTGCTGTCATTCGACTTAGTTTTAACATTTTATATAGAACTAAATGTCGTAAATTACTGTCTTTCTAAAACAATTATAAATTCAAAATCACTAAAAAATGGACTATTACTATTCAACTATATTAAACAACATCACATTTGATAAAGCCATAGAAAAAGTAACTGCAGAACTTCAAAAAGAAGGATTTGGCGTACTTACGGAAATTGACATAAAAGCCACCTTAAAGAAAAAACTGGACGTCGATTTTTACAATTACAGAATTTTGGGTGCCTGCAACGCGCCCTTTGCCTATAAAGCGCTAAAAGCTGAAGACAAAATTGGCACTATGCTTCCGTGTAACGTGATTGTACAAGAAAAAGAACCGGGAATTATTGAAGTTTCTGCCATCAATCCCATTATTTCCATGCAAGCAGTTGTAAATGAATCTTTGGCGCCAATTGCCATGGAAATTGGCGATAAACTTAAAAGAGTTCTGGCAAACCTATAATTATTTATAAAAACTTCCCGATATAAATTGAAATTTATAGCTTTTTGGCAATGAATTGATCAAATAAAAGTTGATTTCAGTAACCTCTATTTGATATATATCATTGGCAATGGCCACTGCATTGAATATCTTTAATTGTCGATATCATTTTAATTTAAATTAGCTATTATGGAAATTAAAATTCAATTTGTGCAAGTGCCAAAAAGTGAAGAGGTGGAATCATTTGCAATTAAAAAATTAATTAAACTATCAGAAAAATACGAATGGCTTATCGGGGCCAATGTGTTTTATAAATTAGAACCTGACACAAAAGGAAAAGGGAAAATTTGCGAAATAAGGTTAAGTCTTCCCGGTCCAAGAGTTTTTGCTTTTTCTGATGAAGCAAGTTTCGAAGCCGCCACTGATGAAACCTTACGCGACCTAGACAAACAGCTTCAAAAGCGCAAAAAAGAAATGAAGCCCTATTTATAAAGTACAATTTAGATTTGTGCTGAGATTGCCTATCATAAACCACTATTTAGAAAAAAATAATTGCTTCATTAGCAATTTAGGGTTAAGTATCATTGTGTAATTGGTATTATATGGCAACAATTACAAAAAACGCCAAAGAAATTTTATATGATCGATACTTGTTAAAAGATCGAAACGGAATTACTATTGAAACTCCTAACCAGTTATTTAAACGTGTTTCAACCTTTTTGGCTTCCGCAGAAATTAACAACAATGCCTATTGGGAAAAGCAATTTTTTAAGTTGATGAACAATCTCGATTTTCTCCCAAATTCACCCACACTTATGAATGCTGGAACGCCAAAAGGTCAGCTTAGCGCCTGTTTTGTGCTGCCGGTAAACGACAGTTTAAAAAGTATTTTTACCACGTTAAAAAATGCCGCACTCATTCACCAAAGCGGCGGCGGAACCGGATTTAATTTTTCACAGTTAAGGCCAAAAAATGATAAAACTTCCTCCTTTCAGGGAACTTCCTCGGGACCAATCGCTTTTATGAAAATTTTTGATGCGGCGACAGAAAATGTGAAACAAGGTGGAAAACGCAGGGGCGCAAATATGGGAATTCTAAACATTAACCATCCGGACATAGAAGATTTTATCAGGTCCAAATCGGCCAAAAGCGAACTTCAGAATTTTAATATTTCTGCAGGAATCACCAATGATTTTATGGAAGCCGTAAAAAACAACAAGGTTTGGAAACTCATCAATCCAAGAACCATGAAGATTGAAAAAAGGATAAAAGCGGTTGCATTGTGGGAACTTATCATACAAGAAGCCTGGAAAACCGGTGATCCCGGCCTTGTTTTTTTAGACAGTATTGACAAAGCCAATCCAACGCCGGCTATTGGTAAAATAGAAAGCACAAATCCCTGTGGTGAAGTTCCTTTACTCGATTATGAAAGCTGTAACCTCGGCTCCATAAATCTATCGCATATGGTTATCCAAAAAGAAAATTCAGCCGAAATAAACTGGGACAAACTGGCTTCAAACATTGCAATAGCAGTTCGGTTTTTAGACAATGTTATTAGCTTGAATTATTATTTATTGCCACAAATAAAATCAATCACCCTAAGAAACAGGAAAATTGGATTGGGCGTTATGGGCTGGGCAGAAATACTCATAAAACTTGGCATTCCTTACGCATCTATTGAAGCGCTTGATTTGGGTAAAAAATTGATGCGGTTTATTAAAGAAAAAAGCTACGACACTTCAAAAAAATTAGCCATTGAAAAAGGGATGTTTCCCGAATGGAAAAACAGCTGGCATTTTAATGGAAATCCCCTTAGAAATGCAACCTGCAACAGCATTGCGCCAACAGGAACCATTTCTGTAATTGCCGATACCTCTTATTCCATCGAACCTTTATTTGCTTTGGCTTATAAACGAACCGGAATTTTGGGCGGGAAAACCCAAATGGAAGTGAACAAACTTTTTAAGGGAAAAATGAAATCGCTCGGACTTTGGAATACCGCTCTTAAGAAAATCATTTATGAAACCGGATCTGTAAAAAATTGTGATACAATTCCAAGTTCTCTCAAAAAAGTATTTGAAACAAGCATGGAAATTCCTTGGAAATATCATTTATTGCATCAAAAGGCTTTTCAGGAATTTACGGACAATGCGGTTTCTAAAACAATAAATTTACCGGAAGAAACTTCACCCAAAGAAATTGGCGAAATATATTGGACCGCCTGGGAATATCATTTAAAAGGCATTACCATTTACAGATATGGAAGCAGGAAAACGCAAGTGCTTCAAAAATGCGATTTCAATAATTTAGCGAAAGATTGCCAATAATCAAGTTTATTTTGATTATTTCAAACTAAAGGTCTCGTTCGCTTTTTTCAAGATTTCGATAACTTCATTGTCGTTTACTTGGTCAAACTCTTCATAAAACTGTCCGACCGCCTGAAAATCTGCGGGAGCCGATAAGCAAATCACTTCGTTCACCTCAGACATTTCTCGTATTTTTCTCAAGGCTGAATTTGGCGCAACGGGCAAAGCAATAATTATTTTTGAAGGTTTTTGAAGTTGAATTAATTGTATGCAAGAAATAATTGTATTTCCGGTTGCAATACCATCATCAACCAAAATAACTATTTTGTCCTTGAGTGGCAATGGTTTTTTTTCTCCATAATACAAATGATGGCGTTGTTTTAGCAAAGCCCTCACATGTTCCGTTTCATCATAAATATATACGGGAGAAATTTCATTTGCGGCATCGCTTAAAACACTGTTTTCCAGCGTAACGGCGCCGATGGCATATTCTTTATTGAAAGGATGCCCAATTTTTTTGGAGAGCACAATCTCTAATGGCACATTTAACTTTTTGGCTAATTCATATCCAACTGGAACGCCGCCTCGAGGAATTGCGACAATAACAACCTCTTTATTGTCCTTATAATTTATTAATTTGTTTGCCAGCAATTTGCCTGCTTCTTCCCTATTTGTAAACATTGCGCTCCTTTTTAGCTTCTTTAATTAAATACTTGTCAAACCAATCTGCAGTAAGTTTAGCCACAATTTCAAGTTTTCCCGCTTCCGGAAACAAATGCGTGGCGCCTTCAACAATTTTTAATTCACAAACGCCTTTTATGGCCGCTTTTGCTTTTCTGTTCAACTCAATCACCGCCAACAATTAAAAGTGTTGGTGTTTTTATGTCCTTTAAAACTGGCATGGCCAAATCTGGACGACCGCCTCTTGAAACAACTGCTTTTATGGTATTTCCCATTTGGGCGGCAGCGCTTAAAGCAGAAGCCGCTCCTGTGCTGGCTCCAAAATATCCGATGGGCAATTTTTTTGTTTCGGCATTGTCCATGGTCCATTTTGTGACATTTACCAACCGTTCGGTCAGCAATTCAATATCAAAACGATTTTCATAAATTAAATCTTCTTTGGCAGTCAATAAATCGAAAAGCAAACTTGAAAAACCTTGCTCAAACAACAAACTTGCCACATAATTATTTCTGATACTTAACCTGCTGCTGCCGCTTCCATGTGAAAACAACACAATGCCTTTTTGCTGATGAGAAAGCCTTAAATTTCCTTTTAAAAGCACTTCACCAATAGCAATATCAACCTCTTTGAAGGATTGCGTACTACTTTTCATAAACTCATTTTTAGCTTAATCTAA
The DNA here is from genome assembly GCA_945903795.1 of Lutibacter flavus. Lineage (GTDB taxonomy): Bacteria > Bacteroidota > Bacteroidia > Flavobacteriales > Flavobacteriaceae > Lutibacter > Lutibacter flavus_A. The sequence goes on from CAMDPE010000024.1 coordinate 23,330, forward strand.
AACATTGCATTCTGGTAAACAATGGATTTTAAATCTTTTGGAAGCACGGTTCTAAGATCTTCCAATTCACCCAAAGAAACATATTTGCGCAACAGCATAAATGTTGAATTGATATAGTTTTCTGCCACCTCTTCAGATTCAAAATCGTGCAAAGAAGTCACCCCATCCAATTCTCGAATTAAATCAATAAAATCGGTCATATTTTTTACCCTATGTTTTTTGCGAGTGGTCCATTTGTTTACATAAACCGCTTTTAAAAACATTGGAAACTGAGAAATTAGCTGAAGCGATTCTTCAATCGTTATTACTTCACGCAATCCGTGTAAAACAGAAGACAAAATTCTTCCTGCCTTATCGGTATCATTAGGCATATTTATTTTTTTTGCAAATTCCTTCAAAAATGCATTGCCTTCTTTTGCGAATTGATTAAAATTAAGTGCCATAACGTATATTTTTTAAGTTAAAACTGATGTATTTCCCATTTTTTGGTTTTGGTTTTTACCGCAACCAATTTTGGCGCAATA
>CAMDPE010000025.1 GCA_945903795.1 Lutibacter flavus
CTTTTTTTTTACTGCGTTTATATATGGACAGCGACCCACACATTCGCAAAATCCGCAAAATAATACGCCTATAGATCTCAATAATTTATTTGATGTTATTGTTTTTGTTGTTTTGCCTATAGTTGTGATTATTTTCTATTTTTTATGGCGAAAACAGGTTAAAAACAAGGGCAATTAAAATTAAAATTGAAATAAAAATATTGGACAGGATTTGTATTTATTAAAATAATGGATGATTTCTTTTCGTCACGACGTTAAATTTATTTAACTCAAATAAACATCCTGTTTAACCTAACCCAATCCAAATCTTTTGATAATTTTGCAACACAAATCTTTTAGATGCAATTCACCGGAAAAAGATACCTTGATTATTCCTCTTTTATAAAATTGACCTTTGGAGAAAGGGTTCAAAAAATATCGTTGGATATCGGTTTTTCCTGTCCGAACAGGGATGGATCAAAAGGCTATGGCGGCTGTACCTATTGCAATAACGACACTTTTAATCCTTCTTATTGTGAATCAACAAAAACCATTACCAAACAATTAGAAGAAGGCATTTCTTTTTTCGACAAAAAATACAAATCGCAAAAGTATTTCGCTTATTTTCAGGCCTATACAAATACGTATTCCGATATTGAATCGCTTAAAAAAATGTATGATGAAGCCCTGCGTTTTCCAAAAGTTATCGGATTGGTAATTGGAACGAGGCCAGATTGCATTTCAGAAGAAGTGATTGATTACTTGTCATTTTTATCTAAAAAATACTTTATTTCTTTGGAATTTGGTGTTGAAAGCACCTTAAACAAAACCTTGCTGAAGGTAAACCGTTGCCACACTTTTGAAGAAACCAAAACGGCATTTGAACGTTGTGCGAATAAAGGAATTCATTTGGGTGCGCATTTAATCATTGGTTTGCCAGGAGAAACCAAAGAAGAACTTTTAAATCACGCGACAGAAATCTCCAAACTTCCCATTCAGGCTTTAAAGATGCACCATTTACAAATAGTAAAAAACTCGGTTATGGCAGCGCAATACAAAAGAAATCCTGAGGATTTTGATTTATTTTCTTCGGAAGCGTATATCGATTTTATGAGCGATTTTGTGGGTTATTTGCGGCCGGATATCAGCATTGAACGGTTTTCAAGCGAAGCACCTTTCGATTTATTGATTGCGCCAAAATGGAACGGTCTAAAAAACTTTGAAATTGTTGCTAAAATAGACCAGAAATTGGTAGAGAAAAATACCTGGCAGGGGAAATTTTATCTGGAATCTTAATTTACATCAAAATTAATTGTAAGTTTAGCATATGTTATTGTACCAAATAAAACATATTTCTGAAATGCCCTGGATTTTAATTCCTGGATTATAACTACTTTATTTTCATATACTTACATAAAGGAATCAATTCCTTTTTTCGAATTTCATTTATCATTCATTTTAAATTTTTAAAACATTATGAGCAATATTATTGTTATAGGCGCCGGTATGGTTGGTTCCACAATAGCCATTGATATGGCAAAAAATCACTCGGTCTCTATCACCGATTTTAATAAAAACGCTTTAGATAAAGCCGTAAAAAAGTGCGAAAAACTAAAACCGATTGTGTTGGATGTGACTGATAAGGGAGCACTTCAAAAAACCATACAACCTTTTGATTTGGTCATTTGCGCCGTCCCTGGATTTTTGGGTTTTGAAACGTTAAAAAGCATTATTGAAGCTGGTAAAAACGTAATAGACATATCTTTTTTTCCTGAAAACTCACTCGATTTATTTGAACTTGCCAAACAAAAAAAGGTAACAGCAATAGTTGATTGTGGCGTGGCTCCGGGAATGGGAAATATTATTTTGGGTTATTACAATGAAATACTTAAAATTACCGATTTTGAATGTTTAGTTGGCGGTTTGCCGAAAATAAAAAAATGGCCTTTTAACTACAAAGCGCCTTTTTCACCAGTAGATGTTATAGAGGAATATACGCGTCCGGCACGTTACGTAGAAAACGGAAATATTGTTGTAAAAGACGCCTTATCTGATGTTGAATTTGTTGATTTTGAAGGCGTTGGAACATTAGAATCATTTAATTCTGATGGATTGCGTTCCATTATTTACACGATGGCGCATATCCCAAATATGAAAGAAAAAACGTTGCGATACCCAGGCCATATCGAATATATTAATGTACTAAAAAAGAGTGGTTTTTTTAATGAAGAAAAAATAAATATTAACGGAATTGACATTTCTCCCTTGGAATTCTCTTCAAAAATATTATTTAATGAATGGAAATTAGGCGATACTGAAGAAGAAATTACAGTGATGCGAATTACGCTGAAGGGGACAAACAAAATTGGCGAAAGCAAAACAATTGTTTATAATTTACACGATGAATTTTGTCCAAAAACAAACACTTCTTCTATGGCAAGAACGACCGGTTATACGGCCACCGCAGCAGCAAAAATGTTTTTAGACGGTTTGTTTACAGAAAAAGGTGTTTTTCCGCCAGAGTTGGTTGGCAAACATGAAAATTGCTTTAATTATTTTCTGAATTATTTAAATGAAAGAGATGTAATTTATACCAAAGTAGAAATTTAATTAACATTCCTTTTTTAGATTATAATTGAAAAAAAATCGCCTTAGAAATATTTCTAAGGCGATTTTTAAATTATTTTTTAAAAACTACTATTTTGAATATTCTTTATTTAATACCTCTAAAATAGCAGCAGTAATATTTAATTTTTCGTCCCCATACATAACCGGTCCTTTGCCTGATGTGCCAATAATTAATTGATATCCTTTAGCTTTTGCATAATCTGCCACAAAACTATCCACTTTTTTGGTTAAGGCTTCACTGTTTTCCAAATTTTCTTTTTGAAGTTCTTCTGAGGCTTGTTGTTGTTTTGCCTGTAAAAATTGTTGTTCTTGTTGTAAAGCACCTTCGGCTTCCGCTCTTTTTTGAGGAGACATTTGCTGTGCAACTTTATAATATTCCTGCACCTTTAATTGAAAAGGACCTTGCAAGCTATCTAATTGTTTTGCGAAAACTTCTTGTTTCGCTTTTAATTTGGCTTCTAATTCTTTTGTGGCACTATAATCTTTCATGATAACTTCAACATCAATATAAGCTATTTTAGTTTGGTTACACGATGCCAATGCAATGGCAAAAGCGATGATAAGTATTTTTTTCATTTTTAAAATTTTGAATTGTTGATTTAAATTTTTGTGCGAATATATAAACAAAAAATAAGGTTTGGTAAAATATTTTACAATATTGATTTTATTTATGATTAATAGTGTCGTTATAATAAATTCTGATAAAAAATGGAATCATGAGCCTTGAATACAGCCGTTTTTAGAAAAATTAAATACCACAAATCATTTAGATCTAAAAACCTCGCTTAAATCGCTTTAAAATTACTTTTTAGCGTTTTTAAGAAGGTAAATTAAGGAAGAATGCTCTTTGGTTGTGATTGCTTTTATATTTGAGAGTAAACCGATGAAAAAAGCATTTAAAAAATTACCTTTTCCATTTTTATATTTTTCACTTAACAAGGAAACGTAAAAAGAATCAAACCACATGGGCAATATTTTTACGACGTTCATTTCATGTTTTTCAAACAGCAATCGAATCGATTTTTTTGAGAAATGCCACAAATGTCTTGGAACATCAAAAGCGGCCCAAAACTGTTTATAATAATTGGCATCATAACTTTTGAAATTTGGAACCGCAACAATTAAAACACCATCGGGTTTTAACAATTTTTTTAATGATGAAATATAAACTTCCAAGTTTGGAACGTGCTCCAATACATGCCACAAAGTAATCACATCAAACTGCACTTCACTATTTAACTGATTGATTTCTGAATAAATTTCTGAATCCAATGTTCCCTTTAATTTATTTTCTGCAGCAATTTTTGCTTTTGCATTTGGCTCCACGCCTGTAACCTTCCATCCGTTATTTTTACAAATCAGCAAAAAATCTCCTGTTCCGCAACCAACGTCCAGTAAATTTTTTTCGGAAGATTTGAAAGAATTGATCAGTTTCAATTTACTGATTAGCGCATATTTTTTTACTGTTTGATATACTTTATCAATCACAGTTTCTTTTGAATCTGTATGGGAAATATAATCCTCACATTCATAATAACCCGACAACTCTTCAACCTTCGGCTGCGGAAAAGTTTCAAGCATATCCAAATCGTTATGATACACCAAATCGAAATTTTTATTTGATACGGTATAATCTTTACACGTTAAATAATGCGTTGTTTCGGAAATCATTTTTTTAATAATTTGAAATATTTAATCGGATTTACTTGTTGAGTTCCACGTGGAACATTCAAAAATTATCGCCCCATATAAACCAACAATACGGCAATATCGCTTGGCGAAACACCACTGATTCTGCTCGCTTGCGAAATGGTTGTGGGTTGAATTTTAGTTAGTTTCTGGCGCGCTTCAATGGACAAAGATTTTACTTTTGAATAATCAAAATTTGAAGGAATAGCAACATTTTCCAACCTGTTCACCTTATCGGCTTGGTTCCTTTCCTTGTCAATATAACCTGCATATTTCACATGGATTTCCGTTTGCTCTTCTATATCCCGATCAATATTGTTTTCGATAACGAATGCTTCCACTTTCGCTAATTTCCTCAAATCTGTAAAGTTTAATTGTGGCCGTGCGGCAATCTTAAATAGCTTCATGGACTGGTCAATCTTGGCAGAATCATTGGCTTCTAAAATCGGATTAATCTCATCCGGAAGCACGCTGGTTTCCAACAAAAATTTCACAAACAAATCGGTTTTTGCTTGTTTTTCAACTACCCTATCCATCCGTTCTTTTGACACCATTCCCAATTGAAAAGCCATCGGTGTTAAACGTAAATCGGCATTGTCCTGACGCAATAAAGTTCTGTATTCAGCTCGTGAGGTAAACATTCTGTAAGGTTCTTCCGTTCCTTTTGTGATTAAATCATCGATCAAAACACCAATATAAGCTTCATCACGTTTAAGCACAAAAGGTTCTTTTCCTTGAATATTAAGCGCCGCATTTATACCCGCCATCAATCCTTGCGCGGCTGCTTCTTCATAACCTGTCGTGCCATTTATTTGTCCTGCAAAATAAAGATTCTTAATACGTTTTGTTTCCAAAGAATGTTTCAATTGCGTTGGCGGAAAATAATCGTATTCAATGGCGTACCCAAATCTGAAGAATTTTACATTCTCAAAACCGGCAACTTTGCGCAATGCTTTGTCCTGAATATCTTCAGGCAATGAAGTAGAAAAACCGTTTACATAAACCTCAACCGTATCCCAGCCTTCAGGTTCCACAAAAATTTGGTGTCGTGTTTTAGTGGCGAAACGATCAATTTTATCCTCTATCGATGGACAATATCTAGGGCCAATACTTTGAATTCGACCGTTAAACATGGGTGACCTGTCAAAACCTTCCCGTAAAATATCATGAACTTCCAAAGAGGTGTAAGTCATATAACAAGAACGTTGTGTTTCCAATGGTTTTGTGGTAGCCAAATAAGAGAATTTTTCAGGCATTTCATCTCCTGGTTGCTCGATCATTTTAGAATAATCCAACGATCTTCCGTCAACGCGCGGCGGCGTTCCGGTTTTCATTCTTCCGGCTTCAAAACCCATTTTAACTAAATCTTCAGTGATTCCGGTTGAAGCCTTTTCTCCTGCCCTGCCACCTCCAAATGATTTATCGCCGATATGAATCAAGCCATTCAAAAAAGTTCCGGCTGTAATAATAACAGATTTTGCTTTTATTTCAATACCAAGGGCCGTTTTTACACCCGCAATTTTATCTCCGTCAAATAGTAATCCGTTAACGGAGTCCTGATAAAAATCCAAATTGGCAGTCTGTTCCAGCATCAATCTCCAATATTCCGCAAAACGCATTCGGTCACTTTGGGCACGCGGACTCCACATGGCGGGTCCTTTTGATTTGTTTAGCATCTTAAACTGAATGGCAGTTTTATCTGTGACCACACCACTATAGCCTCCCAAAGCATCAATTTCACGAACAATTTGTCCTTTCGCAATGCCGCCCATCGCAGGGTTACAACTCATTTGAGCGATATTCTGTAAACTCATGGTAATTAAAAGGGTATGCGCGCCCATATTGGCGCTTGCCGCAGCAGCTTCGCTACCCGCATGACCCGCCCCAACTACTATAACATCATATACTGTACTAAACATAATTTAAAATTGTGTTCCACGTGGAACGTTAATTAAGCATTTAACAACGCTAAACATTTATCTTCTTCCGCTGTCATCGCTTCTTTATCTGCCGGATTTTTATCTTTAAAACCCATATAGTGTAAAATACCATGAATTATAACTCTATTTAATTCATTTTCAATACTTTGATTAAATATTTTGGCGTTTTCGCGTACACGCTCTACAGAAATAAAGATGTCTCCGCTAATTAGTTTTCCCATCGTATAATCGAAACTGATAATATCGGTTAAGGTGTCATGATCCAAAAATTCCACATTCAATTTAAGCAGATAGTCATCATCACAAAAAATATAATTCAGCTCTCCTTCGTTAAATCCGTAATTTTCTATACAGGCTAAAATCCAATGCTGGATCCTATCTTCATTTTCTAACTTAAAATCCGTTTCGTAATTGAATTCAATCATTTTTAATTTATTGTTGTTCTTTCTTAAAATACTCCTGTACTTTCTTCTTATAAATAGTATGCAAAGGTAATGATTGTCGGTTTAATATTTCATTGGTATTAAAATACGGATTTTCAACTTTAATTGCTTCGATATTTCGCTTCTCAAAAATTGATTTAGGCGTTTCCGATTTCCGAATATCATCTTCGCCTTGCTCAAGCCTTGCCTTCTGTAATTTTATCAACTCGTAATTTAATTGCAGTATTTTTTGAACCACCTCTTTTGTAAAACCCTTTTCCAACAGGGTTTTTTCCAGCTCTTCCATTTTCTTGACGGCATCATTTGCGCCTTTCGAACTTTCTGGGTCGTCACCTAAAAAGTCTTTCAGCATTCCCTTGAGTTGTTCTTGTTGCTTGTAGATTTCGTACAATTCATCACTCATCGTTTCACCATTTTCACCTGGCTTTTGTCCATCCTTCTCACCTTTCTCAACACCATCCTTAATTTGTTCGTTGAGCTTTCCTTGCTTTTTAATGATATCGGGCAAACCAAACTGTGGAGAATCTCCCTTTCCTTTTCCCTGCCCAAAACTTGGTGAAGCATTCATCAAACTTTCCAATAAATTACTGAGTGAATTTGCCAAATTGTTCGCAGAAGTAATCACAAATTGCTGATTGGAAATTCCAATATCTGCCTTATCATCGGTAAAATTTAGCAATGATTCATCTAAATTATAATGCACTTCCGATACTTCTTTCTGAATCATTGTGCTCATTTGAACAACACGCAAAGCCAGCACATACAAACTGTCATCTATATGGTTAAAATGCTCTTTTAACACATACTGCTGTTTTAAATTGTTTGGATATTCCGGATGCCGAATGTCTGCAGCAGAAAAACGGTTCAGCAAATCTTCCTGTTCAAAGGAAAAAACAATCAAATTATCAACGATTTTTCTTAAATCATCAATATTTTCATCAAGCGACTCTCCTTCCATGGCCGACATTGATTGCTCCATGCTTTTGCTTAATTCCTTCATCTTTTTGGCAGCGGATTTTTGACTTTTCTTCGCATTATCAGTTTGCGGCTCTTTTAACTCTTGCAAAGCTTTATTCAAATCTTTGGAAATGTTATCCATTTCTTCTTTGTTTTCCGGAAGCTTCATAGGCCTTTTCAAGTCCTGATTTTCTTTTTGCAAATCTTTGGATTCCTTTTTTATATTTTCAAATTCCTTGTTGATGTCCTGCTGCTTTTCTGAAGTGTTATTTTCCTTATTTTCGTTGGATAAATTTTCTTCCTTTTTCCCCAAATTTTCAATATTTTCGCGAAGCTGATTTGCCTTTTGCTCCACATAAAAACGTTTGGTGAGTTCTAAAATACGTTCCAAACTTTGTTCATTGCGCTGGTTCTTTTTAACCATATCTTTCAACTTCTCTGTCAAATCTTCTTTATCCAATTTCTTTGAAAGTTCTTTTAACTGCTCCATCATTTTTTCCTGCTCGGCCAACTTTTTTGTTTCTTCAATGCGCTTCAGCAATTCCTCTTTTGTTTCTTTTTTCTCCTTCTGATCGGCCTGCTCTTTTATATTGTTCTGAAGCTGGTTTGTTTGCTTTTGAATCATTTCTTGATATTGCGCTTGTCGCTTTAATAAATCTTCCAATTTTTTCGTGTCGTTCCAATCAATAGCTGCCTTCTTCTGTATTTCATTAGTCATCTTTTCCAACCCATCTTTTGATTCTTTAGATTTTTGCATCAGCTTAGAAAGCGCGCCAATTGTTTCCTTTTGCTCTTCTAACAACACTTCTTTAAGTTCTTTTTGTGTTTTTGTATAATAGGTAAATGTTTTGCTTCTGGTGCTTTTGCTTCCGTTTACGCCATCATTGTCGAACACTTCAAAATACAACTCATAATCAATGCCTTCTTCCAGTGAAATTCCTTCAGGAAAAACATAATAAAAGTCTGTTATGGATGATTTATCAATAGGAATTAAATACGATTTAAGCGCTTTAGAATTCTTTTTGTCATAGAATACCAATTGAAGCTTATTGATGCCATAATCATCACTCAATTGTCCGAAGAACTGAACAGGACCGCGACTTATGGAATCAATGTCGGAATTTACTGCAATTTGAGGATGCTCATCGGGAATTACCTCAATAACAAAATTAAGCGCATCATAATCATTTAATTGCTTATTGGATGTGGTAATTTTGTAGCTGATGGCGTTGAAAAGCTGTTTAGAATAACTAAAATAATCAGAAGTGTTTTGCATAAATTTTTTTGCAATATTTTCGCTTATAAATTGCACTTCATTCGTTTTTTTGGTTTCAATTTGCCACGTAACTTTTGTTCCCTGCGGAACACTGGTGTTGCCGGTATTTTGAAGCACTTCACTTTTTTTACCTGTGTAAACTGGATATTGAAGCACCATTTTCAAATTATTAATCACGGGCGTTGCAATGCTGTTTATCTGATAAATTTCAGAAGTCACACCATTGGCTTCCAAATAAAATTTTGTTGATTTTTGAATCCTGGAAAAGAAATAATCAAACTTTCCCAAAACACTGCTTTCAAGATAATAGCTTTCATTTGAAAAGTTGATTTTAACATTTTCAGGAATTGTGTTTCCGATGGTTTCAATCTGAAGCATAAATGATTCTCCTTTCACAACCGACAAAGAATCATTTAAAATGGCAAAAGAAAAAGGCGCCGGAGGCAAATAAACTTTGTTGTAATGGACAACCCTTGAAAAACTGTCCGTAAAAATGGAACTGTTTCCTGTGATAAAAACCAACAGCCAAATGACAAACGGTAAAAGGACAAATTTCAGATATTTCTTATTTTTAGAAAAATCGACAGCCATTTTAAAAGGAATGGGCTGCAATTCCCGCGATTTTTGTTCGATACTGGCTTCAATGAGTTCGGAATTTTCGTTACTTTCATTTAACTGCAACATATTCAATAACTTATCCTTCACTTCAGGAAAATGATTTCCTATTATTTTGGAGGCTTCAACCTCTGAAATACCTTTTTTTAAACCCAAAATTTGAGTTAACGGAAAAACAATATAGGCGGCAAACAATGCGGCTTCAATAAAAACAAACAGCCAAAATAAAAGAGTACGCAAGTTTGGTTTCAGCCATAAAAAGTGTTCAACAAAAAGAGTGAAGATAAAATACAGCACGCCAATCGCTAAAAATAACAGCAAACCTTTTATCAATTCATTAAAATAATATTTTTTAATAAATTCTTGAAGTTTGGCGCGTATGCGGTTAAAATTGTCCAATTTTTTTATACTTGGTCTTATTGAAAGCTAAAAATAATTAAAATTAAATTATAGAATCACAATTTTTTCTTTAATCGCATATAAAACAAGTCCGATTCGTGATTTAACATTCAATTTATCAAAAAGTGCCTCACGATAATTTTCAACAGTTTTCGGACTTAAATACATTGTTTCTGCAATTTGTTTGTAGGTCATTTCAGTACAAGCCAACTTTAAAAATTCCAATTCCTTCGCTTTTAAAACGATGACCTCTTTGTGTTCCTTTACTTCCAGGGAATTTAGCAGGGTGTTGGACACATTTTCTGTATAAAAAAAGCCTTTTGTGTAAACTTCCTTTAAGGCAAACTCCAATTCTGATGGGTGAATAACCTTTCCCAAATAACCGTTAGCGCCTGCGCGAAGCATTTTTAAAATAATTTCTTCATCACATTCGCTGGAAAGCCCTAAAACTTTGATATGAGGATGATATGCCTTTATCCATTTTGTAGCTTCCAATCCGTTCATTACCGGCATCTGAATGTCCATTAAAACAATGTCGGGATGTTGATTGTCTGTCGAAAAATAGTCAATAAGCGCCTTTCCGTTTGCCAAAACAGCCAACACATTAAATTCCTTAAAATCAGAAATTAAGCCTTCAAACCCTTCGGAAAACAGCAAATGGTCATCAACAATAATGATATCAATTTTTTTCATTACTTATTCTTTTCGAAAACTAAGATACGTTTAAGTTATGTAATTTTTAAAGATTTTTCAGCAATTAAAAATTAACATCCGAATCAAAATTCGTAATCGGGTAAAATAAATCATAGCGGATTCACATTTTAAAAAGGACCAATAGCAACCTTTTTTATGATAAAATACACTTATTCCTGCTTAAAATTTATCTTTGCATCTCAAAACAACTGATAAAATGACTCAAGTTCGTGTGCGATTTGCTCCCAGCCCAACCGGGCCTTTACATATTGGCGGTGTTAGAACCGCGCTTTTTAACTACTTATTTGCCAAAAAACACCAAGGCACTTTTATTTTGCGCATTGAAGATACCGATCAGGCACGTTACGTGGCAAATGCAGAACAATATATTATTGATGCCTTAAATTGGTGTAATATTCCTTTTGATGAAGGACCGGGAAAAAATGAAAAATTTGGGCCTTACCGACAATCCGAACGCAAACATATTTATAAACAATATGCGGATACATTGATTGAAAAAGGAAAAGCGTATTATGCTTTTGACACCAATGAAGAATTGGATTTTCACAGAATTGACCACGAAGAAAAAGGAAAAACCTTTATTTACAACTGGCACAACAGGGCAAAACTGACCAATTCTATTTCCTTATCCAAAGAAGAAGTGGCAAAAAGAATTGCCAACGGCGACAAATATGTGGTGCGTTTCAAAATGCACGAACCACTGCTTGAAGAAACGGACGCCACCGTTGAAACTGTTGATATGATCAGGGGTGATGTTTCCTTCAGAAAAGACATTTTGGATGATAAAATATTGTTTAAAAGCGATGGAATGCCAACCTATCATTTGGCAAATATTGTGGATGACCATTTGATGGAAATTACCCACGTTATCCGTGGAGAGGAATGGCTGCCTTCTTTGCCGCTTCATATTGCATTGTACGAAGCTTTTGGGTGGGAAGCACCTGAATTTGCACATTTACCGCTCATTTTAAAACCAATAGGAAAAGGGAAATTAAGCAAACGCGATGGCGATAAATTAGGATTTCCTGTATTTCCATTGGCTTACAAAAATGAAGAAACCGGAGAAATTTCTCGTGGCTATAAAGAAGACGGTTATTTTGCCGATGCTTTTATAAATATGCTGGCACTTTTGGGATGGAATCCAGGAACGGAACAGGAAATTTTTACGCTGTCAGCACTTTGTGAAGCATTTACCATAGAACGCGTGAGCAAAAGCGGCGCTAAATTTAGTCCCGATAAAACAAACTGGTTCAACCAGCAATATATGTTGTTGAAATCGGATGAGGAATTGGCAGCGCTTTATATGCCGATTTTGGAAGAAAAAGGCATCAAAAAAGACCTACAATTTGTGATAAAAGTTGTTTCCGCCATTAAGGAGCGCGCCACTTTTGTGAAGGATTTTTGGGAATTAAGCAGTTTCTATTTTGAAACTCCGGCAGCTTACGATGAAAAAGCGTCTAAAAAACAATGGAAAGAAGATACTGCCGAATTGATGCAAGAATTGATCGGCATTATTGAAACCGTGCAAGATTTTACTTCCCTAAATTTTGAAACCGCCGTCAAAGAATGGATTACCGCCAAAGAAATAGGTTTTGGAAAAGTGATGCAGCCGTTTAGGCTCAGCTTAGTTGGGGAATTAAAAGGTCCGCACCTATTTGACATCGCAGAAATGATTGGTAAACAGGAAACAATCCACAGAATTAATAAGGCAATTGCTACACTTTAAAAAAGAGAGGCATAATGCCTCTTTTTTTTATTTTATTTGAAATTTAACCCTATAATCCTTAAAAATATCCTGATATTTTTCAACTTCAAAATTCTCCCTGCTAAATTCAATTTTGCGTTCATTTCTCATTTTTATATGTTTTATGGATCGCAAAAAGCGCCGAAATCCATCATCATCTGAAACAATTAATCCAGGAACTTTAACCGATTTTCCTTCATCATCTTTGGCAACCATTGAAAAATAAGATGAGTTACAGTGCTTTATAATACCAGTTCTAATATTTTCGGATTCTACCCTAATTCCAACTACCATGGAAGAATTTCCTACATAATTTACCCTAGCGCGCATCGTTACCAGCTCCCCAACTTCAATCGGGTTTATAAAATCGACTCTGTTTACGGAAGCTGTGACGCAATACTGTGCAGAAAATTTAGAGGCAGAGGCAAATGCAGCTTTATCCATAAGCGATAAAATAAAGCCCCCATGAATTTTTCCGCCAAAATTTGAGTGTGAGGGTAGCATTAGTTCTGTTAATATAATTTCAGAATCATCGCTACTTTTAAATAAATCGATCATAGAATTCGTTCAATTTTAAATATTTTTTAAAGATATTAAATTCATCGTAAAGATAATTATCCATAAAGATAGTTTTGATTTTAAAATTAAAACATTGTATATTTAATGATTAATTAATTTTTTTAAACAAAATATAAAATGATTGGAACTTATATTGCTATTTTTATTGTAGTTGTACTTATTGGCACTGGTTTATTTACGGTGAAACAACAAACAGTTGCTATTATTGAACGATTTGGTAAATTTCAAAGTACTAGAAACCCCGGTTTACAGCTTAAAATACCGCTTATCGACAAAGTTTCGGGTCGTGTAAATTTACGAGTTCAGCAATTGGATGTAATTGTTGAAACCAAAACTAAAGATGATGTTTTTGTTCATCTTAAAATTTCAGTACAATTTTTAATTAGACCGGATCACGTTTATGACGCATTTTATAAACTTCAAAATCCGCACGAACAAATTACCGCATTCATCTTTGATGTTGTAAGGGCTGAAGTTCCAAAAATGATTTTAGATGATGTCTTTGAAAAGAAAGAAGAAATTGCTTTGGCTATACAGAGAGATTTAAAAGAAGCGATGCTTAATTATGGGTATGATATCATAAAAGCATTGGTTACCGACATTGATCCTGATGAAAAAGTAAAAATTGCCATGAACCGAATTAATGCGGCTGATCGTGAAAAAATTGCAGCACAACACGAAGGTGATGCCCAACGTATTTTAATTGTTGAAAGAGCAAAGGCTGAAGCTGAAAGTAAACGTTTACAAGGAAGGGGAATTGCCGATCAACGCAGGGAAATTGCACGTGGTTTAGTAGAAAGTGTTGATGTTTTAAATAAATCTGGAATTAGCAGCCAAGAAGCATCGGCTTTAATAATTGTCACACAACATTATGACACCTTACAAAGCATTGGGTCCGACTCTAAATCTAATTTAATATTATTGCCTAACAATCCAAATGCAGCCAGTTCTATGTTGTCTGATATGGTTTCTGCTATGGTTGCCGCAAATAAAATAAATGAACCTTCCAACGAAGTTGATTCTAAAAAACCTAAAAAATAAGATTTTTAAAAATCAAAAAAACCTGCGCAATGCGCAGGTTTTTTTGTTTATTTTGAACCATATTTACCCCTAAAAACCGCTATTTATTCCGCTTGCGAATCAAATCCAAAACACCGTTGATAAACGTTAACGGGTGAATAGGATTTCCAGGAACGTACAAATCTACTTGGTGTGTTTCCAAAAAACTTCTGTCGATTGCATTGCTATCAATAAAAATTCCACCGCTGATGGCATCGGTACCGGCCAAAATAATAATTTTAGGTTCGGGCATGGCATCATAGCAAATTTGTAAAGATGCCGCCATATTTTTCGTGATTGGGCCCGTGATTACAACGCCGTCGGCGTGGCGTGGTGAAGGCACAAATTCAATCCCAAATCGTCCCATATCAAAGTTTACGTTTCCGCTGGCACCCAATTCCAATTCGCAGCTTCCGTCTCCGCCGGCACAAACCTGACGCAATTTTAGGGAACCGCTAAAATAGTCACTAATTTCTTTTCTGATCAAATCTGGGTTGAGTTCAACTGGATTGTCAACTCCTTCTTTAATCACCAGTAATTCTAGGCTATTGGTCGCTGTTTTATATTCTTTATTGAATTTTATTTTGTTGGGAAAAGCAAAAGCGCATTCTCCGCAAAAAGTGCATTTTCCCAAATCTATGGCCACCGGATTAATGGAAATGGCTTTGGTCGGACAGATTTCTTCTAACGCTTTTTCATCCACTTTATCGTTGCTGATGACTGGTCTTCCTCTAAAAACTCCAGGAATTTCAACAGAGGTAACATCGGGAATGTATTGTTTTCCTTGGTGGATGAGTATTTTTAAGTTGTTAATCATAATTGCTTTTTTTGCTTGAAATTATAAATCATGGCCGGAATAAGACAAATCGAAACTTTTATTGCTGATTGGAAAATCGGAAATTTCGTTGTTTCTAACCGCCAATGCCAATGCCAGCCAATTGTGAAAGGAAGGATCTTTTATCTTGTAGTGCAGCAAATCGCCTGTATCATTTGTAACGGCGCAATGGCAAATTTCGCCACGCCATCCTTCAACCAAAGAAAGCGCAAATACATTTGCGCTTGGTTGCGGCAAAGATTTTCTGCTTAAATTTTCTGAAGGAATGGAAGCAATTAGCTGTCTGATATACGCCAAGGATTGTTTCACTTCTTCTCTTCTGATTTGGGCGCGAGAATAAACATCTCCGTGATGTTTTAATATGGGCTGATGCGCCAAAGTTTCATAAAGATTGTATGAATGAGAAGTTCTAATGTCGCGATTTAAGTTGGTCATTCGGGCCGCCATACCTACCAAACCAATGCTTTTACCAATTTCGTTAGACACCAATCCGGTTTTTTCAAACCTTCCCATAACCGTTGGAGATCCAAAAGTTTCATTGCACATATCATCAAAATCGGGCTCAAATTTATCCAGTACATTTATTAAGGTTACTCCCAAATCCGCAGTAAAAGGAAAATTTGTTTTTCCTGCTCGGATTAAACTTTTTGCCATTCTATTTCCACACCATTGCTGAAAAAAGTTAATGACTGGTGTTCTTAGCCGTCCAAAAACCGCGCTACCCAATTGATAGCCAACGTCTGTACACATCCCGCTTAAATCGCCCGTGTGAATGGCGACGCGCTCTATTTCCAAAGCAAGTGTTCTTGCAAAATGTAAGTCCGCACCAGTTTCCTGATTACACAAAGTTTCCCATAAATTCACAAATGCCGTGGTGTGGCCCACAACAGCATCACCTGAAATATTTTCTGCCAATGTGTGCAGTTCAATTAATTTTTTCTTCTGAAGAAATAAATTTTCAATGCCGCGATGCTGATAGCCCAACTGAATTTCTAAATGAAGAATTTGTTCGCCGTTGCAGATAAATCGAAAATGTCCCGGTTCAATAATACCAGCGTGAATTGGCCCAACGCCAACTTCGTGCAATTCCTCGCTTTCAATCTTAAAAAACGGATAGTTTGAAATTGTGTTGTTTTTATCTGATTGGTTAACAGGATAACGAACTGGTTTTAACCATGGATGGTTGATAAAATGAATACCGAAATTTTCGTGGATTTCCCTTTCAAATTTTTCAAATGCAAAGTGGTACTGACTAAAAGATTCCAGTATTGCTGGAAGCGTAACCACTGCGGAAGAAATGTTAATAAGTCCATTTTTATCATTCGCAATACAACAAATAAGCTGCACGTTTCCTTGCTGCGGAATGCCGTAATAATTTACGCAATGGTTGTCTTCAATATGCAACAGCGAAGTATTGTAGTCCAAGAATTGATCATATTCCAATACAGGAATTGAATCAAAAGAGATTTGCTGGTTGTTCTTTATGGAAATACTTTTCATAATTATAGCGGTAAATTTTTAACGGCTTCATTGATTAATTCAACCATCTGATGTGGCGGATTTATTCCGAGATAAACCACCAATCCAAACAAAATGAATTGGGAAATGGATTCATACGGCTTTATTTTTTCAATATTTTCATCCTTAAAACCCACGGCAGGCGTAAATAACAGCTTAAATATATTTTTTCCGAAGGCCCAAATAATGATGGTAAGCAACAATAAAACAAAAATAAGGACAAAAAGATAATGGGCTTCAAACAGGGAACGGAAAATCAAAAATTCGCTGACAAACAATCCGGATGGCGGCATTGCTGTTGCCGAAATAAATCCCAAAAGCACCACCATGGCGCCGGTAAGGTTGTATTTAAAGTAATTCCCAACATCATAAATACTTTTGCTGTTGAAGGTTCTGTAAATTTGGCCCATCTGAAAAAATAGCCCCGATTTCACAAAGGAATGCAATATGATGTGAAGTATGGCGGCGTAATAACCAATGCCTCCTGCGGCAATACCAAGCATCACAATGCCCATATGTTCAATACTCGAATAGGCAAACATCCTTTTGATATTTTTCACTTTGATCATATAAACCGTGGCGATAAATATGGACAATACCGCGGAAATCATAATGATATTGTTTGCCCAGGAATGAAGTGTGGTTTGTGCAATAATTTCATAAAAGCGAAAAATTCCGACAAAACCTACGTTCATTAAAACGCTGGATAATAAGGCGCCGGCGGGTGAAGGCGCTTTGTCCTTCGCGTCAATTCCTGCAGTATACATTGGCACCAATCCTATTTTGGCCGTGTATCCGGTAAAAATGAAGATAAACGCCAATCGCAACCAAAAAATATCCAATCCTGAAGCGCGATTCAGCAGGGAAGCAAAAGTTAAATTGTTATCTCCAACTTCCTGAACGGCAATACTTAAAAATAAAATACCGATAAAAACAAAAGTAATGCTGATGGAACAAACAAAAATGTATTTCCAGGTGCCTTCCAAAGTGCGCACATTTCTTCGATGATAAATCAATGCGGAAGCAGAAAGCGTGGTCATTTCAACAAAAATCCAGGTTACCGCAATGTGGTTGGAAAGGTAGGCCAAGCTTAATGCGAAAATTAACACCACCATTGAAGCATAATACATCGCCCTGTTTCTTGGATTGTCTTCATTTTTGGTAAAGAAAACATAACTGTGGTAAAATGCCGGTACCGCAATAATACTGATGGTAACAAGCAAAAGAATTCCAAGTGCATCAGGCAAAAAATAGTCAAACTCCACAATGTTTTGGTGATTGTATTCGTAAATGGTAAATACCCACTGAAAGAGTAGAAAAATAGCCACCAAGCTATAATTCATTATTTTATTCCTGTTAAAAAACAAGGAGATTGCAATGGCAATTGCGCCAATGAGATATGGTATGGTCATATTAATCTTTTAGTTTTCTTAATTGATCTACGTCTACATCTTTTAAAACATCACCAATTTTGTTTACAAAAATTCCAAGCAACAATACCGTGATGAACAAATCGAGCAAAATTCCCGTATTTAAAAGCATCGGCATTTCGTTTCCTACGGCAAGCGATAAAATAAAAACACCGTTTTCAATAACCAAAAATCCCATCACGTGTGTAAGAATTTTTTTTCGGGTGCCAATAATATACAATCCTGTAAATAATGCAGACAATGCAGCAACAAAATAAACTTTATTTAATTGAACATCTTCAATGGTGTTCGATAATAAAAAGGTGACAACCACAATCGTGGTTACTACAATTAATGATATAAAATGAGGTACAAAAGGCTCTGCTTCTCGGGTAATTTCATTGTGATGAATCACATATTTAAGAAATAATGGAACGGCAATGGTTTTAAAAACAATGGTTTCAAAAAGGATAAACCCAAGATTAAGGGGATTCATTTCGCCTAATTCTATAAAACTAACGCCAAACAATAAAATGCCTTGAAAAGCAAGAATCTTAACATAACTCATCAGTCGGTTCGCAATACTTAAATAGATTAGCGACATCGCGAATATTATTAACAATACATTGGTCATTTTTCAAATTTTTTAAAAATTATTCCATTTTTGTGTTAAATAATTAACCTCTAATATTTAATATTTATTACACAAATTTCCCCATAATCAACAAAACCCCAAAAAATATTAATATAGAAATTGAGGTAAGCGTAAAAATAAATTGTGCATTATTTCCCATTCTAAACCTTGCCGAAAACGATTCTAAAATTCCGACTGTGATGGCGAACATAATTTGAACTGCTAAAAATATTAAGATTGAAATTAAAATAGAAAAAGAACCGGTAAAAAAATTGGCGATAAGCGCACCGTACATCGCAAATTTTAGGTTTGTACCATATAAAATCAGTCCCAAATCGAAGCCGCTGTTGTCTAAAATCATCACTTCATGCACCATTGTTAATTCCAAATGGGTTTTGGGATCATCAACTGGCATGCGGCTGTTTTCAATCATTGCAATCATCACAAGCACAAAAGTTGCCAAAGTGCCAAGTCCGTAAGAAATATAAGAGCCAAAATGAAGCGAAACAAAAATTTCGTGAAATGAAGTATGCCCTGTATAAAGTGCAAAAGAACCCATCAAGATAAAGAAAGCCGGTTCTGCAAGCATAGAATACAAAGCTTCACGGCTTGCACCCATTCCTTCAAAACTGCTTCCGGTATCCAAAGCGCCAATAATGCTAAAGAATTTTCCAAGGGCCAGCACATAGGCAAAAAACACAAAATCGCCATCAAAAGAAACAATGCCTTTGTATTGTCCAAAAGGAATCACCAAAATTGCCATAATGATGGACGCAAAATAAATACTTGGCGCAATTTGAAAAATAAAGCTGGTGGTTTTGCTGTATACCGCTCCTTTTTTCCACAAACGGATCACGTCTTTCATAGGCTGAAACAATCCAGGACCTTTTCTGCCTGAAGCGATGCTTTTGGTTCTCACCACAATCCCCATAAAAAACAAACTTGTGAGCACTATCAGTAAAAGACTTATCATATTATATCTGATTTAAAAAATAAATTATTTTTTTTATGGTTTCGGTAATTACAGGAAAACCGATAATTAATGCGATGAAAACAGCGCCATAAAGCACATAAAATTGCGGATTTCCATTTTGAAGAAATCTGAATTTTCCGAAGAAAATTTTTAGCAAATTCCAAGGTTTATCAATGAAATATTGTTCAATTTTGTCCTGCGGATGGGTTTCGTGCCTTCCATAAACCGGAAAAACACCTTCAATCTCTATTTTCCTTTTTTGAATAGACAACATGGGTTCTGCCAATTTTCGATAAGAACGAATAAAAGAACTTGCTGTGTATTGCATTTTTTCGGTTTCGCCAACATAGCCGCAACCCCAAGTTGTTAAAATTGGTTTCGGCTTTTCCGCAGTAACCTTTCTTCTGATAAAGAAAATAAGCAATCCCAAAACAATAAATCCTGCGGCAGCAAATCCAATATGTTGCATAGTGTCAGCAATTGAAACAGCTGATGAAATAGCTCCTGAAATAATTATTTTGTCCGAATATAGTTTAAGCGGTTCGCCCATCAGCCTAAAGAAAAACTGCGGAAACAAACCTATGGCAACAATAAATGAAGCGGCCATATACATCGGTACTAATTTTCCAGTACCAGATTCTTTAGGTGCTGAATGAAATTGATGTCTTGGATTTCCTAAAAACATGCTGCCAAATGCTTTTGTAAAACACAGCAACGCAAGTCCGCCAATAAGCACCATTCCGAAAACAGAAAATAAAATCACAAAAAGATTGATCATTTCTTTGCTCGCCATTTCATCAAACAAACCAGAGTAAATAAGAAATTCAGACACAAAGCCATTAAAAGGCGGAAGTCCGCAAATTGCCAGGGCCGCAATCAGAAACAACACGGTTGTTTGCGGCATTTGTTTCACCAAACCGCCAAAATGTTCAATATTCATGGTGTGCGTGGTCTGATACACATTTCCGGCACTGTAAAAAAGCAAGGATTTAAATAATGAATGGTTGAGCACATGAAGCAATGCGCCGCCAAATCCAAGTAAAATTAAAGTGGCGTTTTGTTGTCCAATTCCCAATGTTCCAAGACCGATTCCTATGCCAATAATACCAATATTTTCGATGCTGTGGTAAGCGAGGAGTTTTTTTAAATTGTGTTGTAAAATTGCGAGCATTACGCCATAAACACCTGAAATTACAGAAAAAACAAGAATAATATAGCCCAACACAATATAATCGGTTTGAATAAGCTGCAGCATTCTCAAAATTCCAAAAATTCCGATTTTTATGATGACTCCCGACATCACGCCAGAAATATGGGAAGGTGCGGCAGGATGCGCATACGGAAGCCAGGTATGAAATGGCACAAATCCCGCTTTGACAGCAAATCCAATGAAAAAACAGAAAAATAATCCCAAACTTACAATGTGCGGATAGGTTAGTGAAAATTGACTGATTGCATAAAAATCGTAAGAACCTGTTCGATAATATACCCAAATAAAACCCAAAGTGAGAAATAAAACACCAGCGTGTGACTGGATTAAAAAATTAATGCCAGCCTTTAGCGTATCTTGTTTGTAATATTCAAAAATGACTAACAAAAAGCTTGAAAGGGTCATAATTTCCCAAGCGAACAAAAATACCAGTGAATTTTGAATCACGCAAATGGCGGTAAGTGACGCTTGCATCAAAATATAGGCAAGGCAGTGCAAAGAAATATTAGAAGTTTGCATTTTATAAGCCTTCATATAATGTATGCCGTATAAAGCGCCTGTGACCACTGTGAAATTTATCAATAAAATAAACCAAGCAGAAAGTGCGTCAATTCTGACAGGAATTTCACCAGTAACGATGGATCCAGGAAAAATAAATGCCAATTTTTCACCCAATAATTCAGGAAACACAAGATATCCGCTCAATATAGCATTAAAAATAACCACGGAAAGCGTAATAATTCCCTTCCATGTTACTTTTAGAAACGGTATCACCAAGAGAGATGCTACCAATATTGCCATATATGTTTGAATATACGTCATCAAATGAGATTAAATAAAGTTCCAAAAAACACCATCAGAATAAAAAATATTCCATAGATCACATACATTTGAACCTTTCCATTTTGTATAAATTGAAAATAGTTCAAAAATTTAAGCAACCATTTTGTCACTTTATCTACAATCGAATTTTCAAAGAAATCAACAAAATGTGAGTTGTGACTTCTTGTTTGCGGAAAAATTTCCCCCGCTTCAATTTCAATATATTTTTTCTTTTCATTGACCACAATACCCATAAGCTTGCCTAAACTTTTGGAAAAAGATTTCCCCGAATATTGCATCTGCACATTTGGTGCTACATAACCACAACCCCAGGTTTCTGTTTTTTGTATAGGATGACGTTTTACAAAATAATTTCTAAAGAAATAAATAAAAACAAGCAAGACTAAAAACAACATAGAATATTTTCCCACATTGCCCATAAGACTTAGCATAGGATTGAAATCTTGAAAATTAATTTGGCTTGAGGCAGGCAATACCGATTGAATAAGTTGCAGGGTAACGGAAAAATAAAACTGCGGAAACAATCCGATCGATAGCATGATTGCTACAATAAAATATTGAGGCGCACGCATCCATAAAGAAACTTCGGAAGGTTGGATATGTAATTCTTGCCGAGGATTTCCCAAAAAAATAGTGCCAAAAGTTTTGGTAAAAGTCAGTAAAGAAAGTCCGCCAATAAAAGCCAAACTCGCAAGCGACAAAATCATCAGCGTAGAATGTGAAATCCCAATGGTATTAATTCCTTCCAAAAAACCGATGTAAATTAGAAATTCGGAAATAAAACCATTTAAAGGAGGTAAACCACCAATAGCAACCGAACCAATAAGAAACAATCCTGCGGTTTGTGGCATTTGATGAATTAGTCCTCCCAATTTTTCCATATCTCGTGTATGCGTTTGCTTATAAACAGAACCCACGGAGAAAAATAGCAACGATTTAAACAAGGAATGATTTAGTGTGTGCAGCAACGCACCGCTAAGTCCAATAACCATAAGCATTGAATTATTAAATCCTGCCCCAATCAAAAAAAGTCCGATACCGGCGCCAATAATACCTATGTTTTCTATCGTGCAATAGGCAAGCATTTTTTTAAAATCCCGATGAACACTTGCATTCAAAATTCCAAATAAACCGGTAAGAATAGAAATAATCAATAATAATTCCCCAATAAGTGTCAATTCGCTTTTCAGCATTAATGCAACGCGAATAATTCCATAAATCCCTAATTTTACAATGACACCCGACATAACGCCTGAAATATGCGAAGGCGCTGCTGGATGCGCATGAGGAAGCCACGAATGCAATGGTATAAATCCAGCTTTTATTCCAAATCCAATAAAAAAGAGCAAGAACAGCCACGCATTATAATTTGTTCCAAAATAGTCGGCTATTGCATTGAAGTCAAACGAACCTTGGGAAAAATAAACCCCAATAAAAGCAACCGTTAAAAATGCAACTCCAATGTGCATTTGCACCATATAATTGATCCCCGCTTTTAGAGTTTCTTTCTTTTCGTGTTCAAAAATCACCAAAAATAAAGATGACAAAGACATGATTTCCCAGGCAATCAAAAAAGCCAAACTATGCTGTAACATACAAACCCAAAGCATGGATGTTTGAAAAACAAGAAATAGTGTCCAGTGCAGAGAAAGATTTGCTTTTTGTTCGCTGTATGGTTTCATATAACCAATGCCGTAAAAAGCACCATTGATGCAAGTTAAGTTGATAATCAATATAAACCAAGCCGACAAAGCATCAATACGTATTGGAATTTCACCAAAAAATGCAGATCCGGGCAATAAAATATCTGTTGTGTTTCCCAAAAGCGCATTTATGGCAGGGATTGAAGTGGTTATTGCCACTAATAAAACAAAAAGAAAATTACTAAAAGCTTTTATTTTTAAAGGTAACAACGGAATACTTACAATACCGAAGCCTGCTAAAATTGCTGATGACACAATCAGCCAAAAATTATCCATACGAATGTTATGTCTTGTTTAAAATCCAGTGAGGATATTTTAAAAATAGATGAATATCCTTTAATGCTATCAAATTTACACAAAACACTTACACCAATTAAAGAAGAATTTTATTGATGTTGTGTTAAAATTGGAAAAAAGGCAATTTGATTTTACAAAATTAGCATTTTTTTTCAGAAAATGGCAGTAAATACGCTATTTCTTTAAAGATTGATCTTAGATAAACACATCAAAAAAAAGTATTAAAAATATCATTTGGGTTTAAATGAATTTAATTAAATCCGCAAAAAGAGCATTGAAAAAAGTTATTCATCGCGAAAATTGAAAAGTATTATCAAAGTAAAATAACTACAATACAACATTTTACCTAACAAAA
>CAMDPE010000026.1 GCA_945903795.1 Lutibacter flavus
AATTTTAATCGATGTGGAATTGAATCGCGCTCCAGCAGAATCATTTTTGGATTATTACGTCCGACAGGGAGAAATCTATTTTTACAATTTGTTGAAACCGCTGGCCGACAGTTCCAATTTGCAGGAAAGTGATTTTACGGATTGGGGTGGTGAAGAACCTTTTGAAATGGCCGTTGGCGTTGGCGAATGCGCGGGGGTCGTGATCGATTTGGTGGCCACTTTGTTGCTGGACAGTGAAGAGAAAATTGAAAATGCAACGGAAGCCTTGAAATTAAACCAATTTGCCGACAGTATTTACTATTCCTATACAAGCCTGGTGAATACCGCCAAAGCCCTGCTGTTGACAAAAGACAAAACAACCAATACGCAAGCCGGAATTATTTCGGAATTTGAAACCCTTTTTGCCGATGAAATTGTATTGGAAAGTCCGTTTTCCGAATTGGTGTATCAAATTCAAAACAACGAGCCAACCAATGAATTTGCCCAAAAATATTTGAAGGACGCACAATTGTTTTATGAAAAAGCTACGGAATTAAGGACTAAAATTTTAGGTGATGAAAGTTAATAACCATCCTAAAGTAACCTTGGTGGGCGCCGGTCCGGGAGATCCGGAATTGATTACCGTGAAAGGCGTTAATGCGCTGATGAAAGCAAATGTGGTGTTGTACGACGCCTTGGTTTGCAGGGAATTGCTGAAATATGCGCCATTGGCAAAAAAAATATTTGTGGGAAAACGAAAAGGATTCCACAGCCATACGCAGGACGAAATAAATGAATTGATGGTGAAATACGCCTATCAATATGGAAACGCTGTGCGCTTAAAAGGCGGCGATCCGTTTGTTTTTGGCCGTGGAGCGGAAGAAATTGATTATATCGAATCTTTTGGCATTGAAACGGAAGTTATTCCGGGAATTTCTTCAGCGATGGCAGTACCTGCAAGTCAGGGCATCGCACTTACGAAAAGAGGAATTGCCGAAAGTTTTTGGGTGATTACAGGCACCACATCCGACAGAAAATTGTCGAATGATGTGTTCTTGGCGGCGCAGTCAACCGCCACCATCGTTATTTTAATGGGAATGAGCAAACTCAGCGAGATTGTGGCAATTTTCAAAAAATTCGAAAAAGGAGATATGCCAACGGCAATCATCCAAAACGGCACCACTAAAAACGAAAAAATTGGCGTGGCAACCATCGATTCAATTTTGGAAGTGGTTGAAACTAAACAATTGTCCTCACCGGCAATTATTGTCATCGGGGAAGTGGTGAAACACAGCGCAAAATTACGCGCGTTTTATGAAGATATTGTGCTGAAACATCAATCAGCATAAAATATAACAATTATTTAGAATCAATATAAATAAAAAACACGAATTTTGCATTTTTAAACGATTACAACAAAATATTACTACTAAATACTACTACTAAAAAAAATGATTAAAACTGATATATTAATTATCGGAGCAGGACCTGTTGGCTTATTTACCGTGTTTGAGGCGGGTTTGCTGAAACTTCGATGTCACTTAATTGATGCATTGCCTTATGCGGGCGGACAGTGTGCCGAGATTTATCCCAAAAAGCCGATTTATGACATTCCTGCTTACCCCGAAATTTTGGCGGGAGATCTGATACAAAATTTGGAGCAGCAAATTGCGCCTTTTGAGCCAACCTACACGTTGGGGGAAAGAGCAGAAACCATAGAAAAACTTAGCGATGGCAATTTTATAGTGACCACCAATAAAGGAACGGAGCACAGTGCGACGGCAGTTATTATTGCCGGCGGATTGGGCTCATTTGAACCAAGAAAACCGCCTATTGAAGGCATTGCGGATTATGAAGACCGCGGCGTGAACTATATGATTAAAGATCCGGAAATTTTTAGAAATAAAAGGGTCGTAATTTCCGGTGGCGGAGATTCTGCACTGGATTGGACCATCTTTTTGGCCAACGTGGCAAGTGAAGTGATTCTGGTGCATCGAAAAAATGAATTTAGAGGCGCATTGGATTCCGTGGAAAAGGTTTCGGAACTCGCCAAAAAAGGAAAAATAAAACTGATTACCGAAGCGGAAGTTACAGAAATTCACGGCAACGGAAAGGTCGAATCGGTGATTGTAAACCATACTAAAGAAGGAAATATTGAAGTTCCCTGCGATCATTTTATTCCATTGTTTGGCTTGTTACCTAAATTGGGTCCCATTGCAAACTGGGGATTGGAGATTGAAAAAAATGCGATAAAAGTGAACAATGCGCTGGATTACAGCACCAATATTCCGGGTATTTTTGCCGTGGGCGACGTAAACACCTATCCGGGAAAGCTGAAATTGATCTTATGCGGATTTCATGAAGCCACAATCGCGGTGCAATTTGCCTACAATATTGTAAATCCGGGTAAAAAATATTTAATGAAATACACCACTGTGAACGGAATTACGGGTTTTAACGGAGAAACCAAAAAGTCGGAAAAAGCAGTCGTAAAAAGCATCTAAGATGTCAGATATAAAAGTAAAAATCAAAGACAGGTTTGGCGTAAGTCATTTGTTGGATGCCCCAACCGATATGGCCATGAATATTATGGAACTGTGCAAAGCCTATGATTTGCCTGTTGAAGGCACTTGCGGCGGTATGGCCATGTGCGCTTCGTGCCAATGCTATGTGCATTCCAACCATGAATTGTCGGCAATTGGCGAGGCGGAAGAGGAAATGCTTGATCAGGCATTTTTCGTGAAAGAAAACAGCCGTTTGGGCTGTCAGTTGTACCTTTCCATAGAAATGGACGGACTGGAGTTGGAATTGGCGCCGGAAAGTTAATATAAATCAACCCAAATGGAACAAAACGAATTATACCCGATTTTTTTAAAAGTGGCCGAGCTTGAAGTCCTCATTGTTGGCGGCGGAAATGTGGGTTTGGAAAAACTGAGTTTTTTACTAAAATCCAGCCCAAACGCCAAAGTCACCATCGTTTCCCTCAATTTTTTGCCCGAATTGATTGCATTGGCTAAAAAACACAATGTAAAAATTATAGAAGCAGCGTATGAGTTTTCTTTTCTGGAGGGAAAACATATCGTTATAGCGACAACCGACAATATCCCTGTAAATATTCAGGTGTATAAAGATTGCAAGCAACGGAATATTTTGGTCAATGTGGCCGACAATCCGCCATACTGCGATTTTTATATGGGCGGCATCGTCACCAAAGGCAACATCAAAATCGCCATTTCAACCAACGGGAAGTCGCCCACCCTGGCAAAACGCCTGCGTCAGTTTTTGGAAGAAATGATTCCCAACAACATCAACGAACTCGCAGAAAACATAAACAGCTACCGAAAATCCACCGGTGGCACCTTTTCAGAAAAAGTGACCGCATTAAACGAATTGACAAAATCCTTGTTAATTAAATAATAAATTACCCGTTTCGTTTGTAATTCAGCGCCTTATTGCGTTAATTTGCAGCCAAGTTCATAAACACAGTGATCACAGTTATTAAGAAAGGCAGAGGGATTAGACCCGTTGAAGCCTTAGCAACCCTTTATTCATAAAGAAGGTGCTACATTCTACCAAAATATTTTGGATAGATAACGAAGAGACTTTTCCAGAATTCTTCATGCATTTTTTAATAATTTTTTGGGCGTTACCCTGCGGGTCGGGCTTTTCGCTATATCTTTTTTTCAAAAAGGATATCGCTTCAATCCCTAACGCGTTTTGAATTCAACATTCATCATTCAACATTTAAAATAACAACCATCAACAATGGGGAACATAAAAGAAGAAATGCAAAAACGAATATTGGTGCTTGATGGTGCTATGGGAACCATGATTCAGCAATACCGTTTTTCGGAAGAAGATTACAGGGGCGAGCAATTCAAAGATTTTCACGTTTCCGTAAAAGGAAATAATGATATGCTTTCCATCACCCAGCCACAGGCCATCAAGGAAATCCACCGAAAATACCTGGTAGCGGGCGCAGATATTATTGAAACCAATACTTTTTCGAGCACAACCATCGCCATGGCCGATTATGAAATGGAGGCTTATGTGTACGATATCAACTACCAGTCGGCGAAAATAGCCAGGGAAGTTGCTGATGAATTTACCGCTAAAAACCCAAACAAGCCAAGGTTTGTGGCAGGTTCGATCGGCCCGACAAATAAAACCGCCAGTATGTCGCCCAAAGTAAACGACCCCGGATTTAGGGCAGTCACTTTTAACGATTTAAAGCTGGCCTACAAACAACAAACAGAAGCATTGCTCGATGGCGGCGTGGATGTTTTATTGGTGGAGACCGTGTTTGACACGCTCAATGCAAAAGCGGCCTTGTTTGCCATTGAAGAAGTGAAAGAAGAACGAAATATCGATGTGCCCATTATGTTAAGCGGCACCATCACCGACGCCAGCGGCAGGACCTTGTCCGGACAAACAGCCGAAGCATTTTTGATTTCGGTGTCGCACATTCCATTATTGTCTATCGGCTTTAATTGTGCTTTGGGCGCCCATCAGTTAACGCCGCATTTGGAAGTGCTGGCAAGAAAATCGAACCTGCCGGTTTCGGCACATCCAAACGCCGGATTACCGAACGCTTTCGGGGAATATGATGAAACACCCGAACAAATGGCAGCTCAGATTAAAACCTATCTGGACAAACATTTGGTGCGGATTATTGGCGGTTGCTGCGGCACAACGCCGGCACATATCAGGGCCATTGCCGATTTGGTTAATCATAATTAGTTGTTGGTTTTTGGTTGCTGGTTGTTGGGGAGATTTAAATTTTAAGAAAAATTAAATAATGAAATCATATACAGATTTAGAAGTGTGGGTTGAAGCCAGAAAGTTGGTTAATAAAGTATATTTGTTGAGTAAGCATTTTCCTAAGGATGAAATATATGGTATTACCAATCAAATAAGAAGAAGTGCTGTTTCAATTCCATCAAATATTGCGGAGGGCTGCGGAAGAAGCAGTTCAAAAGAAACCGCTTATTTTCTTCATATTGCTAAAGGTTCTTTATATGAATTGGAAACTCAAATGTATTTGTCTTTTGACCAAAACTATATCACAAAAGCAGAATTAGAATCAATATTGGAACAAGTCCTTAGTTGTAAAAAGTTAGTGAACGGGTTTATTAATTATTATAAAAAATTATGATGAGTTTAGATCCCAACAACCAACAACCAACAACCAACAACCAAAAGAAATGGCTAAGGTTATCCGGGTTGGAACCGCTGATTGTAACGCCTGAAAGCAATTTCATCAATGTTGGCGAACGCACCAATGTGGCGGGTTCGCGCAAGTTTTTGCGTTTGATTAAGGACGAGAAATTTGACGAGGCGCTGGCCATTGCCAGGCATCAGGTGGAAGGCGGCGCACAAATTATTGACGTGAATATGGACGACGGATTGATCGACGGAAAAGAAGCCATGGTTCAGTTTCTGAATTTAATTGCTTCCGAACCCGATATTTCCCGTGTTCCGGTGATGATCGACAGTTCAAAATGGGAGATTATTGAAGCCGGTTTGCAGGTGGTGCAGGGAAAATGCGTGGTCAATTCCATCAGCCTAAAAGAAGGGGAAGCCACCTTCATAAAACAGGCAAAATTAATCAAGCGTTACGGCGCGGCGGTAATCATCATGGCATTTGATGAGGTGGGCCAGGCCGATAATTTCGACCGAAGAATCGAAATCGCCAAACGTTCCTATGATATTTTGGTGAATGCCGTAAAGTTTCCTTCAGAAGACATTATTTTCGATTTAAATATTTTTCCGGTGGCTACGGGAATGGATGAGCACAAAAGAAATGCGCTCGATTTTATTGAAGCGACACGCTGGGTTCGTGAAAACTTGCCCAATGTGAGCGTAAGCGGCGGCGTGAGCAATGTTTCGTTTTCTTTCAGGGGAAATGATTCGGTGCGCGAAGCCATGCATTCGGTGTTTTTATACCACGCCATTAAAGCCGGAATGAATATGGGCATCGTAAATCCGACCATGTTGGAGGTGTATGATGAAATTCCTAAAGATTTGCTGGAACGTGTGGAAGATGTTATTTTAAACAGAAGAGACGATGCCACAGAGCGCTTGCTCACTTTTGCCGAAAGTGTCATCAGTTCCGTAAAAGAGCATAAAGTGGACTTGTCCTGGCGTGAAAAACCCTTGCAGGAAAGAATTACGCATGCCTTGGTAAAAGGCGTGGATGAATTTATTTTGGAAGATGTTGAAGAAGCAAGAAAACAGGCCGCAAAACCCATAGAAGTAATCGAACAGCACTTGATGAACGGAATGAATGTGGTGGGCGATTTGTTTGGATCAGGGAAAATGTTTTTGCCGCAAGTGGTGAAATCCGCCCGTGTGATGAAACGAGCTGTTGCGTATCTTCAACCTTTCATTGAGAAAGATAAGGGTCAGGTAAGTCAATTTAACGGAAAGATTTTATTGGCAACAGTAAAAGGCGATGTGCACGATATCGGAAAAAATATTGTGGGCGTGGTGTTGAACTGCAACAATTATGAGATTATCGATTTGGGCGTAATGGTTTCGGCCGAAAAAATAATTGAAACGGCTAAAAACGAAAATGTGGATGTGATTGGATTGAGCGGACTCATAACGCCCTCATTGGATGAAATGGCTTATGTTGCTGAAGAAATGGAGCGCCAAAATTTTAAAGTGCCTTTGTTGATCGGTGGCGCCACCACCTCAAAAGCACATACGGCCGTTAAAATAGATACCCAGTATTCCAATGCGGTCATTTATGTAAATGACGCTTCAAGGGCGGTTACGGTGGTCGGGAATTTAATTAACGACAACAATACGGCGGTTGATTATGTAAAAAGCATTAAGGACGATTATGTGATTGTTCGGGAAGGATTTTATAACCGATCCGACAGAAAAGAATATTTATCGCTGGCCGATGCCCGGGAAAATAAGTTTAACATCGATTGGAAGTCTGCAACTATTGCGGTTCCGAACTTTACCGGAATAAAAGTGATTACCGATTTGGATCTTAATAAACTGGTTGAATTTATCGATTGGGGCCCGTTTTTCAGGACATGGGAATTGCACGGAAAATTTCCTGAAATCTTAACCGATGCGGTGGTTGGCGAATCGGCAACCCATTTATTTAAGGATGCAAAAAAGCTGCTGCAAAAAGTGTTGGACGAAAAGTTGTTAACAGCTAAAGCTGTTTTCGGAATTTTTCCGGCAAATACGGTAAATGAGGATGATATTGAAGTATACGCCAATGAAAGTAGGAATGAAGTTAAAGCCAAATTTTTGACTTTGCGCCAGCAATTGAAAAAGAAAGAAGGAACGCCAAGTATGGCACTGGCCGATTTTATCGCGCCGAAAGAAACCGATATCACCGATTATATGGGCGCTTTTTGTGTTTCCACCGGATTTGGAACCACGGAACTGGCGGCCGAATTTGAAAAAGACCACGACGATTACAACTCAATTATGATCAAGGCCTTGGCCGATAGGCTGGCAGAAGCTTTTGCGGAATATTTGCATAAAAAAGTGCGGACAGATGATTGGGGTTATGCGGCCGCCGAAATGTTGACCAATGAAGAATTGATCAAAGAAGGCTATAAAGGCATTCGTCCGGCACCGGGTTATCCTGCTTGTCCGGATCATACCGAAAAAATCACCATTTGGGAATTGTTAAAAGTAAAAGAAAATATTGGGGTAGAACTTACGGAAAGTCTGGCCATGTGGCCGGCAGCATCCGTATCCGGCTATTATTTTGGAAATGAAAAAGCCAAATATTTTGGGGTCGGAAAAATAACCGAAGAACAGGTAAAAGATTTTGCCAGAAGAAAAAATATGGATGTTGAAACTGCCAAGAAATGGCTGCGACCTAATTTAGCTGATTGAGTTTGAAAGTTGAAAACAAAAAATTCCCCTCTTGAGAAGCCTGTCCCGTCCCGATAGTTATCGGGATTAGAACGGGAGGGTTAGGGGTGTGTTTTTTGAAAGATAAGTTTAGTTTGAAAACTCGAATTTGCGTTAGCGATTGAAGTGGCATACTTTTTTGGAGTGAAACGCAGAAAAAGATACAACGTAAAGCGCGACCTGAAAGGAAACGCGTAAAAAAGTTAAAAGTTAAAAGTTAAAAGTTAAAAGTTAAAAGTTGAAATGTTTAATCGTTTAGGAAAACCAGAAACGTGAAACCTGAAACAACAAACAACCAAAAAAATGAAAGTAACAGATCACATAAAACAGGCAAAAGGGAAAACATTGTTTTCGTTTGAGATTGTGCCACCGCAAAAGGGGCAAAACATACAGGAATTGTACGACAATATAAATCCGCTGATGGAATTTAAGCCGCCTTTTATTGATGTGACCACCTCTCGGGAAGAGTTTGTGTATATTCCTAAGGAAAAAGGGCTTCTGGAACAAAAAATCACCCGTATGCGGCCGGGAACGGTGGGAATTTGTGCCTCATTAAAGTACAAATACAATGTTGATGCGATTCCGCATGTGTTGTGCGGCGGTTTTACGAAGGAAGAAACGGAATATTTGTTGGTGGATTGTCATTATTTGGGCTTGGACAATGTGATGGCTTTGCGCGGCGACGCGATGAAACACGAAAAATATTTTGAGCCAACTGCGGGCGGACATCAGTATGCGCGTGAATTGGTGATGCAAATCAGCGATTTAAACAAAGGAAAATATTTACACGAAATTATGGAAACCTTGTACAAACCCGATTTTTGCATTGGGGTTGCGGGGTATCCGGAAAAACATATGGAATCGCCGAGTTTGGATGCCGATTTGAGAAGACTGAAAGAAAAAATTGATGCCGGCGCCGATTATGTGGTGACCCAAATGTTTTTCGACAACCAGAAATTTTTTGAATTTGTGGATAAGGCAAGGTCTATGGGCATTACAGTTCCCATCATTCCGGGGATAAAACCCATGGCCATCAAACGCCACTTACAAGTGTTGCCGCAAGTGTTTAAACTTGATTTACCCGAAGCGCTGATTTCGGAAGTTGAAAAGTGTACAAATAACGATCAGGTGAGACAAGTGGGTATTGAATGGTCCATTGCACAGTCTAAAGAGCTGGTGGCCAAAGGCGTTCCTGTTGTTCATTTTTATTCTATGGGAAAATCCGACAATATTAAAGCGATTGCGAAGGAAGTGTTTTAAAAATGTTTAATCGTTTAATTGTTTAACTGTTTAATCTAAAATTCAAAATTCACAATCCATCATTATTGCCTTGCCGTATTATATAATTAATTAATAGCTTCATAAATAAAAGTAATATGGCGAAAGCGGTTATGGAAAAATATTTGTTTACTTTTGTATTACAAAGAGAAATTAATAATTAAAAAAATAGAATATGGCAATTGAAGTAACAGATGCAACTTTTGACGAATTGGTATTAAAATCGGAAAAACCGGTGATGGTTGATTTTTGGGCAGCTTGGTGTGGACCTTGTAGAATGGTGGCGCCAATAATGGATCAATTAACTGCGGAATATGAAGGAAAAGCAGTTATTGTGAAAGTAGATGTGGATGCAAATCAAAAATTTGCTGCTGAGTATGGCGTAAGAAATATTCCAACTGTCTTGGTATTTAAAAATGGAGAAGTTGTTGAAAAACAAGTGGGTGTTGCACCAAAAGCAACTTACGCTCAAAAAATTGAGGCGCATTTATAAGCATTAATTTTAAGATAAAATATAGAAAAGGCTTGACAATTTGTCGGGCCTTTTCTATTTATATATTATATTTACAAGAATCAAACCTTTGGCAATGACTGGTATTTCATTAGAAAATATTTCTGGATTACAACACATTGAACTGTTGGCAAAAGAGGTGGTGGAGGGTTTTATTACCGGAATGCATAAGAGTCCGTTTCACGGATTCTCTGTTGAATTTGCAGAACATATCAATTACAATCAAGGAGAAAGCACGCGTCATATTGACTGGAAACTTTATGCAAAAACCCAAAAGTTATTTGTAAAACGCTACGAAGAAGAAACCAATATGCGCTGTCATTTAATTATAGACAACTCTGCTTCTATGCATTTTCCGGTGGTTAAAAATCCGTCTTTGGAAAACTTGACAAAAATTGCGTTTTCAGCAATCGCTTCTGCGGCTTTAATGGAATTGTTAAAACGTCAGAGGGATGCTGTCGGACTCAGTATTTACAGTGATATCAATGAGTATTATGCTCCGGCAAAAGGAAGTGAGCGGCATAGGAGAATGGTGATGGCGCATTTGGAAGATTTGTTAAAGCAACCTTCCAAAAAAACCACGGAAACTTATAAATTTTTGCACGAAATAGCCGAAAAAATTAGTAGAAGGTCTCTTATTTTTTTATTTACGGATATGTTTCAGACCGACCGAAGTGAAAAGGAATTGTTTGAGGCTTTACGCCATCTAAAACACAACAAACATGAGGTTATTTTGTTTCACACCTTTGACGGAAAGCTGGAATTGGATTTCGATTTTGGGGATTCGCCCAAAAAATTTGTTGATGTAGAAACAGGAGAACAGTTAAATTTATACGCGTCATCAGTGAAAAAAAACTATAAAACGGCGATGGAAACTTATTTTAATGACTTGAAGTTGAAGTGCATGCAATATAAAATAGATTATGTTCCCGTGGACATCAATAAAGGGTTTAATCAGATTCTAATATCCTATCTCATAGGCCGAAAAAGATTTTTGTAATATTTATTGGAAAAACCTTTGGTAATACAAAAAACGCTGTTATATTTGCATCCGCTAAGAGCAACGGTTTGGTAGTTCAGCTGGTTAGAATACCTGCCTGTCACGCAGGGGGTCGCGGGTTCGAGTCCCGTCCAGACCGCAAAAAGCCTGATAATCATTTGATTATCAGGCTTTTTTAGTTATAATAATTTTTTATGAGAACACAACTGTGAACACATTGTGCTTATTGCATACCACCGCGCAAAACACCTTACACAATTTAGAAAAATTCAGGAATTAAATTTAGAAGAGATTAAGAGAAGAATTGTAAAAATATTATAGGGCATAATTTTTTAGAAATTCCTTAAATACCATAGGTTTTAATTTCCGGGACTTACAATGTGTTACATAGGTGTTATAATTCTTTTTGGCAAAGCTTTGGATAACTTCGGGAGTGATAAGCTCCATGAATGCTTTTGGTTTCATAATAAAGGAGTTTTTTTGGTTAGTGGCCGACTTTTACAAATTGAAGAATGAATTATTTAATATAAAAATGGAAATAAAAGTATAAAAAACTTTTGAATAATCCAAAATAAAATACTATTAATTTTGTTAAACAAGCCATCTATATAATAAATATTACCATTTGTATATAAATTAGTGCATTGGTGGTTGAGGTATTAATTGTTAAAAAGACCAGTTTTATCAGCTGTTCAAACAGCTGTAAAAGAGCCTGCAATTAAAACCAATCAATAAATTTTAAAGCAATCAAATAAAATGATGGTTTTATGTGGGGCAGGTGACTATTTCAGCCTGAATGATTTCGCCAAGACTGTTGAAATTACGCAATAAATAGTTAATTTCGCATATCACTTTAAATCTTGCCATTTTGGAAAGAAAGAATAGTGAAAATTTAGAATAAATTGCCATTTAAATAAAACAGATAATAATGAAAGGAATTATATTAGCAGGAGGCTCAGGAACTCGACTTTATCCTATTACAAAAGGAATATCAAAACAATTATTATCCATTTATAACAAACCGATGATTTATTATCCACTCTCTGTTTTAATGCTTTCGGGCATCACAGAAGTATTGATAATTTCTACGCCTCACGATTTGCCAAACTTCAAAAACCTGTTAGGTGACGGTTCTGAAATTGGAATGCAGTTTTCCTATATAGAACAACCTTCACCAGACGGATTGGCCCAGGCCTTTATTTTGGGTGCAGCATTTATAGGAAATGATGATGTTTGTTTGATTTTAGGCGACAATATTTTTTATGGAGCAGGAATTGAAAATTTGTTGGAAAATGCCGTAAAAACCGTTTCAGAAGAAAAAAAGGCCTCTATTTTTGGGTATTACGTTCAAGATCCCCAAAGATATGGAGTTGCTGAGTTTGATAAAAACGGGAATGTACTTGGCATAGAAGAAAAACCAACAGAACCAAAAAGCAATTATGCAGTGGTAGGCTTGTATTTTTATCCGAACAGCGTGGTGGAAATTGCAAAAAACACAAAGCCAAGTGCAAGGGGCGAATTGGAAATAACAACAGTCAATCAAACCTATTTACAAAATGGGAAGTTAAAAATGGCCATGATGGGTCGCGGTTATGCTTGGTTAGATACCGGAACACAAGATTCCTTGCTGGAAGCCTCCAATTTTATCCAGACCATAGAAAAACGACAGGGATTAAAAGTTGCTTGTATTGAAGAAATTGCCTTTGAAAAAGGGTATATTTCTAAAGAACAGTTACTTGTTTTGGCAAATCAATATAAAAATAATGACTATGGTCACTATTTAACGCAAATAGCAAATCAAAAATAAAGTGGAATTTATAAAAACTAAAATAGCAGATTTAATTATATGTGTACCACGCATTATTTCTGATGAAAGGGGCTACTTTTTTGAGTCTTTCAAAAAAGAAATGTTTGAAAAATTTATAGGAAGTACAATAAACTTTTGTCAGGACAATGAAGCAAAATCTACCAAAGGTGTTTTAAGGGGATTGCATTACCAATTACCGCCTTTTGCGCAATCCAAATTGGTGCGGGTTGTACAAGGAAGGGTATTGGATATAGCGGTGGACATCAGAAAGGGTTCTGATACTTTTGGGCAGTATATGGCTGTTGAACTTAGCGACGAAAACAAACACCAGCTTTTTGTCCCGGCCGGATTTGCGCACGGTTATGTGGTTTTAAGTGATAAGGCCATATTTAGTTATAAAGTGGATAATTATTATCATAAAGAATCAGAAAGAGGGATCATCTATAATGATCCTATGTTGCATATTGACTGGAAATTGCCTTTGAAGGAATTGATTATTTCTGAAAAAGATAAGATTCAACCTGCTTTTAATAAGGCCGATTTATTTGAAAAAATTTAGGGGAAAGATGAAGCTATTAATTACAGGTGCAAACGGACAATTGGGATTGGAAATAGCAAGTTTAGTTCCAAATTTTCCTGAGTACAGTTTCTTTTTTGCTGATAAAAACCTTTTAAATATTGTCAATTTTGAAGAAATAGAAGGTTTTCTTTCAAAAAACAAAGTAGATGTTATTGTGAATTGCGCCGCTTATACCCTTGTGGACAAAGCCGAAGAGGAGCCAGAAATGGCGAATGAAGTGAATCATTTGGCAGTAAAAAATTTAGGCTTGATTGCCAAAAATCACCACCTGAAATTAATCCATATTTCTACGGATTATGTGTTTGACGGAAATTCTGAAATTCCCTACAAGGAAGCCGACGCCACAAATCCACAAAATGCCTATGGAATCTCAAAATTAAACGGAGAAAAAGCATTGACGGAAATCAATCCGAAGCATTCAATAATCATAAGAACTTCCTGGTTATACTCAGAATTTGGCAATAATTTTGTGAAATCAATGCTCAAATTAAGCAAAGAAAAAGAAAGTATTACGGTGGTTTCCGACCAAATTGGGTCGCCAACCTATGCAAAGGATTTGGCAAAGGCCATTTTACAGATAATTCCGGCAATCAACAATAACGATATTCAAATTTATCACTATGCAAACCAAGGCCAGTGCAGCTGGTTCGATTTTGCATCCGCAATTATGAAAATCGCGCAGCAGAATTGCGAAATTTTACCCATACCCTCATCGGCATATAAAACCAAGGTAAAAAGACCCAAATACAGTTTGTTGAATACTAATAAAATACAGCATACCTTTAACCTGGAAATTCCAAATTGGGAAGAGGCGCTGAGGGAATGTATTTTAAAGTTAGAAGTTAAATATTAAATATTAAAAGTTAAAATTTGCGACAATTAATTCCCCTCTTGAGAGGGGCGAGGGGTGTGTATAAAACATGAAATAAGTAAAAAATATGAAATCACTACTAATAACAGGCGGAGCCGGATTTATTGGTTCAAATTTAGTGGAATATTTAATTGATAAATATCCTGATTATCAAATTGTGGTGCTCGATTTGCTCACTTATGCGGGTGAAATAGACCACTTAAAATCGGTAAAAAATGCCAAAAACTTCACTTTTATAAAAGGTGATATTTGCGACAGGGCCTTGGTGGAGCGTATTTTTCAGCACCATATTATCAAAGGCGTTTTCCATTTGGCGGCCGAATCTCACGTAGACAATTCAATCCTTCATCCAGATATTTTCATTGAAACCAATGTAAAAGGAACCTTTACGTTGCTCGATGTGGCTTATAAATATTGGATGGAAAAACCATTTGTTTTTAAAAGCGGACTGGAAAATAGCCGGTTTTTGCATGTGTCAACCGATGAGGTGTATGGAAGCCTGGGTGCAACGGGTTTGTTTACCGAACAAACTCCTTATGCCCCAAATTCGCCGTACAGCGCTTCAAAGGCTGCCAGCGATATGATTGTGAGAAGCTACCATCACACCTACGGAATGAATACCATCATTACCAATTGTTCAAATAATTACGGACCAAAACAGCACGATGAAAAACTAATCCCAACCGTCATCAGAAAAGCATTGGCAGGAGAACCGATACCAATTTATGGTGAGGGAAAAAACATCAGGGACTGGTTGTATGTGATGGACCATTGTAAAGGACTGGACTTGGCGTTTCATAAGGGGAAATATGGTGAAGTTTACAATATTGGGGGTAAAAATGAACGGAATAATAATGATATTGCCGAAAAAATTTGCGAAATAATGGATACCTTGGCACCTTTAAAAAACCAACGCCACAAAAGCCTGATCACTTATGTGGAAGATCGCGCCGGCCACGATTTCAGGTATGCCATTGATGCAACTAAAATTGAAAAGGAATTGGGATGGAAAGCCGATGAAAATTTTGAAACCGGTTTGCTGAAAACAGTAAAATGGTATTTGGAGAAATATAGCCCACTAACCCCCGAAGGGGGAATTAAAAAAAGTTAAAAGTTAAAAGTTAAAAGTTAAAAGTTAAAAGTGATAACAAATTTCGTCATTGCGAGGAGGATTACTGAGGCATAGCCAAAGAAATCCGACGCGGCAACCTGTTGTGAACTACCGAAATGTAGTAAGGCAACCTGTTGTGAACTGCCGAAATGTAGTAAGGCAACCTGTTTATACAGTAGCAGTGTTACCATAATAATTAACAGATTGCCACAGCTTTTTTCAAAAGCCTCGCAATGACAAGACCGCAAGACTGCAAGACAATAAAAAGAAAAGATGAAACGAGCTTAACAAATTTTGATACTTGAAAGAATGATTAATGGCGAACAGCATCTGTTCCGCTAATAAATAAAATTATACAGATGAAAGAACAAATTAAAATAGCCATCATAGGCCTCGGATACGTCGGACTCCCATTGGCGCGATTGTTCGCTACCAAATATCCCGTTGTCGGATTCGACATCAACGAACAACGTGTTGCGGAACTAAAAAAGGGAACCGACAGCACCCTGGAAGTTTCAGAAGAATTGTTAAAAGCAGTTTTATTAGATAAAAACCCACAACCGACAACCGACAACCGACAACCAACAACTGGATTATACTGCTCCTCAGATATCTCCGATATTAAAGACAGCAACTACTTCATAGTCACCGTTCCTACGCCTGTGGATAAAAAAAACAAACCCGACTTTACGCCGCTAATAAAAGCGAGCGAAACGGTGGGTAAAGTGATCAAAAAAGGGGATATCGTTATTTACGAATCTACAGTATATCCCGGTGCAACAGAAGAAGTGTGCATTCCTATCATCGAGAAAATTTCAAAACTCACTTACAATATCGACTTTTTTGCGGGTTATTCCCCGGAACGCATCAATCCGGGCGACAAAGAGCATACCGTTGAAAAAATACTGAAAGTCACTTCTGGTTCCACGCCCGAAATTGGCCAACAAGTAAACAACCTGTACAAAAGCGTCATCACTGCCGGCACTCATTTAGCACCTTCCATAAAAGTGGCCGAAGCCGCAAAAGTTATAGAGAATTCGCAACGCGACATCAACATTGCCTTTGTGAATGAATTGGCCAAAATTTTCAACTTGTTGCACATAGATACCCACGCGGTTTTGGAAGCCGCCGGAACAAAATGGAACTTTCTGCCTTTTAAACCAGGCTTGGTGGGCGGACATTGCATAGGCGTTGACCCCTATTATTTAGCGCAAAAAGCACAGGAAGTCGGTTACCACCCCGAAATTATTCTGGCCGGAAGAAGAGTAAACGACAGTATGGGGCATTATGTGGCATCCGAAGTAATTAAGCTGTTCGTGAAAAACGACAAAGCAATAAAAAACGCCAAAATTTTGGTGCTGGGCATCACCTTCAAAGAAAACTGTCCGGATGTGAGAAATACCAAAGTGGTGGATGTCATTAAAAATCTGGAAGATTTTGGCACGGAAGTCACCGTGTTTGACCCTTGGGCAAATCCGGTCGAAGTGCTCAGGGAATACGGACTCACAACCACCAATCAAGAGCCAGCAAACACCTTTGACGCCATTGTCCTGACTGTGGCGCACAAAGAATTTTTAGCCATGGACCTGCAAAAATACCTCAACAAAAACGGCATAATTTATGACGTAAAAGGAGTGTTGAAGGGAGAAGTGCATGGGAAACTATAAAGCCTCCTAACCCCCGAAGAGGGAATTGATAATGGAAAATTTAAATTCAAATTTTTTAGCACAACCAACGCAGAAACACCTTTAGAACCGCGTCATTGCGAGGCGTTATGGAGCGATAGCGTAAGAACAACGTGGCAACCTGTTGTGAACTACCGAAATGTAGTAAGGCAACCTGTTATGAAGTAACGTAATGCCCCTAACCGTGTCATTGTGGGACAGAGCGTTAAAAAAAAAGATGCTAAACATTTTAAACGAATTAACAAGTTTGCTGACGGAAAGAATTAATTTTACAGAAAAAGATCATCAGACTAGATTTTTTGTTTCTTTTTCATCAATGGAAAAAGAAAAGAAATATAAAAATGAGTTTTAAAGTTTGTTATTAGGTGACAATTAAAATTAATAAATCACTATAAGCTCATGTTAGTTGGTAAATAACCCGTTCAATAGGCATAAAGACATAATAATTAACAGATTGCCACAGCTTTTTTCAAAAGCCTCGCAATGACGAAATCACACGAACGTAAGACATAAAAAAATGAAAAATTTCGCACTTATAGGAGCAAGTGGCTACATTGCGCCACGTCATATGAAAGCCATTAAAGAAACAAACAACACTTTAATCGCGGCACTCGATAAATTCGACAGCGTTGGCATTATAGACAGTTATTTTCCAAATGCCGATTTCTTTACGGAATTCGAGCGTTTCGACCGACATATTTCCAAACTGAAATTTGAGAAAAACACCCAGTTAGACTATGTGAGCATTTGCACGCCAAATTACCTGCACGATGCCCACATCCGTTTTGCCTTGCGTCAGGGTGCCGATGCCATTTGCGAAAAACCTTTGGTGCTAAACCCTTGGAACATCGATGCCTTGGTTAATATAGAAAAAGAAACCGGCAAAAAAGTATTCAATATTCTGCAATTGCGCGTGCATCCAAGCATCATCGCTTTACGGGAAAAAATAGCTGCCGGTCCAAAAGACAAAATTTACGATGTGGATTTAACCTATTTAACCTCACGCGGACACTGGTATTACACCTCTTGGAAAGGCGACATCACCAAATCGGGCGGCATTGCCACCAACATTGGGGTTCACTTTTTTGATATGCTGTCCTGGATTTTTGGCGACCTCAAACAAAACATTGTGCACGTTAACACGCACGACCGCGCTGCAGGGTATCTGGAATTTGAAAAAGCAAGAGTGCGTTGGTTTTTATCCACCAATTTTGAGGTATTACCCGATGCCGTTAAAGCAAAAGGTCAGTCCACATATCGCTCCATCACCATTGAAGGTGAGGAACTTGAATTTAGCGGCGGCTTTACCGATTTGCATACCGTTTCCTATCAGGAAATACTCGCCGGAAATGGGTACGGACTAGAAGCGCCGCGCCAGGCCATTGAAATTGTGCACAGCATTCGCCACGCACAACCCATCGGCCCAAAAGGAGATTACCATCCCTTTGTATTAAAACCGTTGGCAAAACATCCTTTTGAGAAATAAGGAATAAGGCTAAAGTTTAAAGCGAAAACAAAATCCATCTAAAGCCCATTATAACCGCGTCATTGCGAGTCGGATTACTGAAGCGTAGCTTCAATAATCCGACGTGGCAACCTGTTGTGAACTACCAAAATCACCTAATTAACCTGTTGTGAACTACCGAAATGTAGTATGGCAACCCGTTATGAACTAACGAAATGTAGTGGGCAAACTGTTTAAAAAGTAGCAGTGTTACCATAATAACAAACAGATTGCCGCAGTTTTTTCCAAAAAACTTCGCAATGACGAGACCGCACGACTGCAAGACAAAAAAAAGTCCCCACGACTGCACGACAAAAAAATAACACACACCCACTGCCTTTAACTTCCTTTCCCGGAACCAAGCAAAATCATTATAATTTTAAGATGCGCAAAGAGATTTTCAGAAATTAAAAGTTGATTAAAATTAATAATCTCATTACATTGAGATTATATGCTATATCCTTTTAATAGTTTTATTTTTACCTTATTGTTAATTGATACAATAGTTCGTCCCTTACATAAAAATTGTAAAAATTTAAAATAGATATATTGAAATTTAAAAGCTTTACGGAAACCCGTATAGATTTTAGTTGCTAATTGACTTAATTTGATGAATTAGATATTGATTTTTCAGTTGTTGGAATTTATTAAAATTGTGAAGAAATGAAAAAATGGTATGTGCTTTATACAAAACCCAGAAACGAGAACAAAGTTATTTCTCAGTTAGAGGGATTAGGGATTACAGCATATTGCCCTATGATAACAACCAACAGGCAATGGTCTGACAGGATAAAGAAAGTATCATCGCCATTAATTCCTTCTTGTATTTTTATCAATTCAAGGGAGAGTGAACGGAATTTGGTTTTTCAAGCGCCTGGGGCCGATCGGTATCTTTATTGGCTAGGTAAACCGGCAATTGTGTTATATGCCGAAATAGAAATTCTGCAAGCTTGGTTGAATGGGGAAGTGAAGGACGCCAAAGTGGAAAACTTAGCACCAAGTGAGATTTATACTATTAAAGATGGATATTTTAAAGGAAAAAAGGGTGTCATAACGGAGGTTGGCAAAAACCGATTACAATTGGTACTGCTAAATTTGGGCATTAAAATTACCATCGCAAGAGATAAAATAAATGATTGAATGCAGGATGATACATAGAAAATAAATTAAGTTACAAGATGACTTTTGTCAAGTTATAGCAGTTTCAAAGTCGTATTTTTGTGGTGTTATTTAAAAAAAAATTGAATTTTTCTATGACACTATAATATTAGCCTAGGCATAAAGTTTGCGTTAGTATTTGAATCGGTGTAA
This sequence comes from Lutibacter flavus, assembly GCA_945903795.1. Lineage (GTDB taxonomy): Bacteria > Bacteroidota > Bacteroidia > Flavobacteriales > Flavobacteriaceae > Lutibacter > Lutibacter flavus_A. The sequence goes on from CAMDPE010000026.1 coordinate 19,528, forward strand.
TAATTATAATTTTTATACTCTTAAAAATAAAACATTCACAGGTTTTATTTTACCATCCTTTAAGCACACAAAATGTGACTGATGTTGGCGAAGCCTTCTAAAAAACTGCTAATTTCCTTTTTTGTCCGAATATTAATTTGCTATAAATACCTTTAAATCTATGAAAATTTTAAAAATTATTTTGTTGATCCTATTTATATTTTCAATAGTTGTATCTTCATTTGCAATGGTAGGAATTGTGATTTATAATAGTTAATAAACGCAATTTATGGAGTGTAATTTTAATCCATATAATATTTCTATTTGTTTTGACTCTTGAATATAACAATTTGTTGGCAATCCTCATTTAAAAATTTCAGCATCATTTATTGTTCTGGCTTTTTAAGTGAATGGTTTTTATTTCTTCAGGTTTGATAATTAGCGTGCATTGGGTGCTCAAATAGCTGCATCATCCTAAGTATTTAAAAAAAGGAAGTGTGAATTTTGGAATCACTTTAAAACAAGGACCGTTTAACTTTGAAAAAAACACGAAAACCTGTTTTAAATTCCAATATTGTTCAATAAAATTCACTGGAACGGATTGACCTTAACCTAAATGAGATTTGTCAATCGCTTAGCTCCGTTAGGGTTTGTTTTACAGGAATAAATGCTTTTTAAAAAACTGAGGTCCGCTGGAATTACATAAGCGCTGCAGGAGTTATTTGTTTGGAGAAAAACAGCGTGCTTAAATTTTAAATTGCGGGCAGACTGGCAGGTGAGGCAACGCAATATTTTTTGCTGAAGTTTAAATACAAATGGCAGCAGGCAAAGAAAAAATTTAATTCTTGTAACAACCATTAAACAGTTAAAATAAATACTTGCATTGCTGCCTTTAGGGTGATCATTAAAAATATCCTATAGAGAATCCAATTCATAAAGACCCTAAAAAAACGATGACTAAATTAACATTTGAAGAAGAGACTTATAAAGTAATTGGTTTAAGTATTAAGGTTCATAAAAAACTTGGCAAAGGATTTCAGGAAGCGGTTTATAAGGAAGCTTTGACCAAAGAACTTACAAAAGCTGAAATCACATTTGAAAAGGATAAAGAACTGTCTATTTATTATGACGGAAACCAAATGGAGAAGTCGCTGCTTACCGACTTTGTATGTTTTGGGAAAATTATGGTGTATATAAAAGCAACCGATTCTCTTAATGATAGTTTAAAAAAGCAAGCGCTCAATTATTTAAAATCAACAAATCTTGAGGTGTGTTTGTTGATGAATTTTGGAGAAAACAGCCTTACGTGGAAACGTTTCATTCATACCCCATCCGAATAAATCTGTGTCATTAATTATAAATCCGTGAAATTGTGCAACTATGCGCGCTACTTTAATCATTGAATCCCCTATGCTTTTAGGGTGGCAAGGCAGTGCCTTGTTTACAAGCAATACCTTTTCTGGTTTTTGCTTAAATTCAACTAACAAAATTTTTCAGCAGTTAAGTATTGACAGGAAATTTACCGGGCAATTATTGGCCTTGCCGTGTTTTATAAACTGCTCAGCAAAGTTAAAGTAGCCCAGATGGCGCGTTGGGCTTTAGAAGTTAAAAGTTAAAATGTTAAAGCGAAAACAAATTTCGTCATTGCGCTTTGCAAAGCTCCTTAAAACCGCGTCATTGCGAGGCGTTATGGAGCGTTAGCGAAAGAACAACGTGGCAACCTGTTGTGAACTAACGAAATGCCCCTAAGAAACGCGTTCTGAACTACCAAAAATGCCCCTAAGAAACCTGATGTGAACTAAGATTAAGTTAAACAATTAACAGATTGCCGTACCGAAATAAATTCGGCACAGGCTATTTTTTCAAAAGCCTCGAAATGTCGAGACCGCACGACAAAAATAAATCCTTTACCCCAACCCTAAAGGGAGGGATTTATTTAGATTAATTTAGAAATGTAAAAAAACTTGGTAAAAATTAAATTTTATTAAAATTTGAATCCCTAAACAAAGAAGAACCGTCATATGATTTTTTTCGTTTTAAAATAGGTTGTTTTTTAGCGTTGGCTGACGGAGCAACCCAAAGAGCCTCGCGGCTGGAGAAGCGGGGAAAAGGCGGTCTGGGTGATGTGGGCAAAAAAATGGGCTAATTTTAAAGAAAAAGATCAGTAGACTAGATTTTTTGTTTCTTTTTCATCAATGGAAAAAGAAAAGAAATATAAAATGAGTTTTAAAGTTTGTTATTAGGTAACAATTAAAATTAATAAATCATTATAAACTCATGTTTGTTGGTAAATAACACCATTTAATAGTCATAAAGACATAACAATTAACATATTGCCGTACCGAAATAAATTCGGCACAGGCTATTTTTTTCAAAAGCCTCGCAATGACGAGACCGCTCGACAAAAATAAATCCTTTACCCCAACCCTAAAGGGAGGGATTTATTTAGATTAATTTAGAAATGTAAAAAAACTTGGTAAAAATTAAATTTTATTAAAATTTGAATCCCTAATCAAAGAAGAACCGTCATATGATTTTTTTCGTTAGGACAGAGCGTTAAAAAAATGTTCAGTGAACATTTTTAGCGATAGGGCCAGCTGGAGCGCGGGAGGAGCGTTAGCGAAAGAACAACGTGGCAACCTGTTATGAACTAACGAAATGCCCCTAAGAAACCCGTTCTGAACTACCAAAAATGCCCCTAAGAAACCCGTTCTGAACTACCAAAAATGCCCCTAAGAAACCTGATGTGAACTAAGATTAAGTTAAACAATTAACATATTGCCGTACCGAAATAAATTCGGCACAGGCTATTTTTTTCAAAAGCCTCGCAATGACGAGACCGCACGACAAAAATAAATCCTTTACCCCAGCCCTAAAGGGAGGGATTTATTTCAAGAAAACAGGAACACCTGCTTTTTCATCACCCTTTAGGGTCGGGGAAAAATGAAAAAGTGACCGCTCGACCGCACGACCGCACGACAATAA
>CAMDPE010000027.1 GCA_945903795.1 Lutibacter flavus
TTATGGAGAAGAAGATTTTGCTTCATTTCAGCTTTTTAAAAAAGGATGGGAGGTTCACTATGTTTCTGAAATTTTGGTGCATCACAGGGTAGATATAAAAGCCAGAAAAAAAGAAAAAGATTATCGTTTGCGTTTGCGTCGTTCCTTGCGTTCTGGTTGGTATTTATATATCTTGTTTTACCCTTGGAAGTTGATTCCACGTAAAATGGCATATACCCTATGGATTCAAATTAAAAATAAAGTATTGATGGGAGATTGGAAAGCAATGCTTGCAATAATACAGGCAATGGGTGATGTGATCATTAGTTTTCCAAAACTATTAAAAAATTCAAATCGGTTGACTATGCAAGAATTTAGGGATTACTCAATACTGTCCGATACAAAATTATATTGGACACCAAAAGATAATTAAATAAAACTGTAATTTTGACAATAACCAATATAAAATTTTGAAGGCTAATATAAAATCATACCTTAATAGAGCTGAGTTTGCCAATGCTATGTTAGATAAATACTATGCGCAGTCACCCAACCATTTTATAAGTGATATTGGTGCAGGTTATGGCCATATGCAAGAAAAAATTGAAGCAGTCGGCGGTATTTGGCAACCTTTTGATTATGTTAAAAAAATGGATTTCAGTATTATTTGGGATTTAAACAATACAGCTCCTGAAAATACTGCTAAAGCAGGGGTGGTTGTTTTTTTGGAAGTGTTGGAGCATTTAGGTAATCCTTTATTGGGAATTCAAAACATAGCCAACCATATGGAAAAAGGGGGGGTCCTAATTTTAACAACACCCAATCCACAGTCAAGTAAAAACCGCTTGAATTTATTGTTAAAAGGCACATTGTATGCATTTCAGGAAAAACACTTAGTGGAACACCATGTTTTTACGCCTTGGGAACATGTGGTTCGCCATTTTTTAGAATCTGCCGGTTTTGAAATATTGGAATATGCCATTGTAGATACAGCCTATCAAAATCGAAAAGTGACTTCTGTAAAAGATTCCATAAAATTTAATTTTGAGAAATTTATCGAATTTAAAAATGAGAAGGCTAAAGGGATGAGTTATGGAATTGTTGCGATAAAGAAATAATATAGAAAAAATGGTTAAAATAATTGCAGAAGTAGGACAAGCACACAATGGCAGTTTAGAAATGGCGCACAACTATATTGAGGCTGTTTCCAAAACAAAGGTTGATGCCATAAAATTTCAGACCCATATCGCCGATGCCGAAAGCAGTGTTCACGAACCATTCAGAATTCAGTTTTCTAAGATAGACAAGACCCGTTTTGATTATTGGAAACGGATGGAATTTTCTTTGGACGAATGGAAAGAAATTAAGCATCATTGTGATGAAGTGGGTTTGGAGTTTATGAGTTCACCTTTCAGCAATGCCGCAGTGGATTTATTGGAGGAAGTAGGGGTTGAGCGCTATAAAGTGGGTTCAGGGGAAGTGAACAATTTTGTGTTGTTGGAAAAAATAGCGCAAACAGGAAAACCGGTCATTATATCCTCAGGGATGAGTTCTTATGATGAATTGGATGCAACGGTGGCGTTTTTAAAAGCAAGAAAGGTAAACTATTCCATTTTGCAATGCACCACCGCTTATCCAACACAACCGGAAAATTATGGCTTGAATGTGATTCAGGAGTTAAAAAACAGGTATAAAGTACCCGTAGGCTATTCAGACCATTCCGCAAAAATAGAAATCTGTATAGCCGCAACAGCCTTGGGTGCCGAAATTTTAGAATTTCACGTGATCCTGGATAAAAAAGCTACAGGCCCTGATGCAAAATCATCCTTAACGATCTCAGAAACAAAGCGCTTGGTAAGAGCGGTGCGAAATATTGAAATCGCCTTAAATAACCCAATCAACAAAAAGTCCAATTTGCAATTTACCGAGTTAAAAAACATCTTCGAAAAGTCATTGGCCGTAAACAAAGATTTGCCAAAAGGCCATATCCTGCAATTTGAAGACTTAGAGACCAAAAAACCAAAAGGCTATGGCTTGGAAGCATCAAGGTATCAGGAAGTCATAGGGAAGGCCTTGGTTAGGGATCTTAGACAATGGGATTTTTTGAATGGAGAGGATTTAAGTTAGAACTAATTCTTTCAATGAGAACCATCACCCCGAACTATCATCCTGAATTTCGTCATCCCGAACTTGTTTCGGGATCTGTTGAAAAGGGGTTATTATCATAATTTGAAGCAATATTGGCAGATGCTGAACCGAGTTCAGCATGACTCCTTTACTTAAAAATGTTCAGCAAGCAGTTTTGAATAATGCGCACCAATATTAAATAAAAAACTCTTTATAAAATCACTTTTAAGCTTCCATAATTTTGATTACTTTTAAAATCTTATAAAAAAGCAACATGTCAAAAAGAAAAATAGCCGTTGTCATTACAGCACGGCCTTCATACAGTCGTGTTAAAACGGTACTGACTGCTATCCAAAACCACCAGGAACTGGAATTACAGCTGATTGTTTCAGCGTCGGCCTTGTTGGACCGTTATGGCTCTGCAGTGAATTATATAGAAAAAGACGGTTTTATCATTGCGGCTAAAGTATTTAACGTGCTAGAAGGGGAAAATTTAACGGCAGCCGCAAAAACTACAGGCATTGGGATTTTGGAATTGTCCACGGTTTTTGACAACCTGAAACCTGATATTGTGGTTACGGTAGCCGACAGATTTGAAACAATGGCCACTGCCATTGCGGCAACCTATATGAACATCCCTTTGGCACACATTCAGGGTGGTGAAGTTACCGGGAATATTGATGAAAAAGTTAGGCACGCCATTACGAAATTGGCAGATTATCATTTTGTAGCCTCAGAAAATGCCAAAGAAAGAGTGGTGAAATTGGGGGAAGATCCCAACATGGTGTTTAATACCGGTTGCCCATCCATTGATTTGGCCAAAGAAGCAATCATCAGCAAAATGCTCCCATTTAATCCTTATGAAAAATATGGCGGTGTAGGGGCAAAACCCGATTTAAGCAATGGCTACCTGGTAGTGATGCAACATCCGGTAACCACTGAATACAAAGATTCAAGAAAACATATAGAAGCCACCTTGGAGGCGGTTTACAAACTGCAAAAGCCTACACTTTGGTTTTGGCCCAATGTGGATGCGGGAGCCGATGGCACTTCCACAGGAATAAGAGCTTTCAGGGAACTGCACCAACTGCCGAACGTTCATTTTTTTAAGAATATGGAAGGCCAGGATTTTTTACAATTACTGCAGCACAGCGATTGCCTGATTGGCAATTCAAGTGTAGGCATTCGTGAATGTGCCTATTTGGGCGTGCCGGTAGTCAATATTGGTTCCCGTCAAAACAGAAGAGAACGGGGCGGAAATAGTGTAGATGTAGCCTATGACCAAGCGCAAATTGAAAATGCCATTTTGGAAGCATTGCAAAGCGGGAAAACAAGGTCATCCTCTATTTACGGAAACGGAAAAGCCGGTGTGCAGATAGCCGAATTGCTGGGGCAATTACCTTTACAATTTCATAAAACAATCATGTATTAATTTTTACCTCTAAAAAAAAAGTATTTAAATAATTTATAAATTTTTGATTTTTAGGGATTTATTTAATAGGTTTATAATAGAAAAACAGCTAATGAGAATAGGGTCAAATCCTCAAAAGAGTGAAAGAAAAATTATATTAACAACGCATCACAGAATTGTTATTGTTGTATATCTTCCAAATGAGGAAGGATTTTATAAAAATTCTTTCGAGGTGTTTAAAATGTGTTTAGATTCTTTGATTTTAACTATTAATTCAAAGGCTGCAATAACGGTTGTTAATAATGGATCACATAAAAAAGTTGTTGATTTTTTAAATTTATATTTTGAAGAAAAAAAAATAGATACCTTAATTTCACATCACACAAATATTGGAAAAATTGATGCGATGATAGGTGCTGCAAGAGGTTCAAGAGAAAAATACATAACGCTTACTGATTCAGATATTCTTTTTATTAATGGATGGCAAGAAAAGATTGAAGAGATTTTTTCTAATTTTCCTAATGTGGGTTCTGTGTCTCCAATTCCTGTAAGAAGAAGCTTAATGTTTGGAACTTCTTCTGTTTTAAAGCAGATTTTATTGCGTAAAATAAAATATAGATCAGAACCAATTGTAGAAAATTTTGAAGATTACAATCGTTATTTAGAAAGTATCAACTGGGATTTAGAAACAGAAAATGATAAAAATTGGAGTGTCATAGAAAAAAATAAATGTAAGGCAAACATAGGAAGTGGTCATCAAGTTTTAACCATAGATAGGGATATTCTTTTTAAAACAACACCAACAAATCCATCTTTGACACTTGTTGGTGGTACATCAGAAAATGATTATGTTGATTTTCCCATTGATAAAGCAAATAAACTTCGATTGGCGACCTATAATAATTATGCATTTCATATGGGGAATAAATTAGAGGAATGGATGATTGAGGAATTTAATAAAAATTACAAACTTGAAAAACTCGAAAAAACTCAATTAAATGTTCAGTCTTTAGATATACATTACAGTTGGTTTTACAATAAATATTTCGGACTAAATAAAAAAATCATTAAAATAATATTCTCGGTTTTTTATAAGTAATCTCTAATAATTATGAAAATTTTAGCCATTATCCCTGCACGTGGCGGCTCAAAAGGAGTTCCCGGTAAAAATATCAAATTGCTTGGGGGCAAACCGTTGCTTGCATACACTGCTGAAATTGCTTTGCAATCGAAGTATCTGACAGAAGTGATATTGTCCAGTGAGGATGATAAAATCATTGAGGTAGCAAAAGGCTTGGGCATTCCCGTGCCGTTTGTCAGACCGGCAGCATTGGCGCAAGACGATACCCCAACTTTGGAGGTACTTATTCATGCATTGCAGTGGTATAAAAATCAAAATATTTTTTTTGATGCCGTTTGTTTGTTACAAGTGACAAGTCCTTTTAGGACAGTTGATTTTGTGGATAAAGCTATCGAAAAATTTATGGAAAGTGCTTGTGATTCTTTGGTATCGGTGCAGCAAGTGCCGGATGAATACAATCCGCACTGGACCTTTGAATTGAATCAGGAAGGAAATTTAACAATTGCCACCGGTGATGATAAAATTATCAGCCGAAGACAAGAGCTACCTAAAGCCTATCACAGGGATGGAAGCATTTACTTGACAAAAACAGAAGTGCTTTTAAAACAGCACTCATTATACGGAAAAAGCACTGCATTTATTGAATCACCATCTGAATTTTATGTAAATATAGATACTGCTGCTGATTGGGTGCAAGCGGAACAACTATTGAAAAAATTATCCAATTAATGTGTGGCATTGCGGGAATCATAGGCGATTATAAGGAGCATCAATTAAACGCGATGCTCACAAGTCAGCACCACCGCGGACCGGATGCTACAGGAAAATATCTGGATCCCAATTTCGCGGCTTTAGGTCACAACCGTTTGGCCATCATCGATTTGTCGGAACAGGCCAATCAGCCTTTTTTAGATGCTGAAGGGCGTTATGTGTTGGTTTTTAATGGAGAAATCTATAACTATATAGAATTAAAAGAAACCTTAAAACAGGAATATTACTTTAAAACGAGCTCGGATACAGAGGTGTTATTGGCGGCATATATTAAATGGGGGCCAGCTTGTTTGTCAAGACTCAACGGAATGTTTGCCTTTGCCATCTGGGACAACCAGGAAAAAAAACTTTTTGTGGCTCGTGACCGATTTGGGGTAAAACCCTTTTATTATCATTGCAATCAAAATGAATTATATTTTGCATCAGAAATAAAGGCATTGCACGCCGCCGAAATTCCAAAAATCCCCAATGAAAAAGTATGGGCTTCCTATTTTGCCTATGGTTCCTATGGAAATCCTGATGAAACTTTTTGGGAAAACATAGAACAACTGCCGGGTGGTCACTATTTGGAATATATAAATCAGAAATTAACCTTGAACAAATGGTATTTCTTTGAAGAAGAAGTTGCCAAACAACCTCAAAATCTGCCGTACAAAGAAGCGAAAGAACAGTATTTGGCCTTGTTAAAAGACAGCATCAGGTTGCGGTTTAGGGCCGATGTTCCGGTTGGATTCAATATCAGTGGTGGTTTGGACAGTTCCGTGTTATTGGCTTTGGTGAATGATCACAAATGTCACCCTGAGCCTGACGAAGGGCTAAAATCAATAAATGCCTATACTTTCTATACCAACAATTCGGTTTATGATGAATTGCTTTGGGTGGAACAAATGATTGCCAAAACTGGAAATCCTTTAACTAAAGTACTTTTGCAAGCTGATGAGGTTCCAGCCTTGGCACAAAAAATGGCCTGGCAACAGGACGAACCATATGGCGGAATCCCAACATTGGCTTATGCCAAAATATTTGAACAGGCACGTAAGGACAATGTTTTGGTATTGCTGGACGGACAAGGAATGGATGAACAATGGGCAGGATACGATTATTATACCCAACAAAACGAAGCAACCATTCAGGGCATTACCGATTCACCGTTTAAAACGAATGTGCTTTCAGATACTTTCTTGAAAAAAGCAGTAAAACCGAACTACCCAAAACCTTTTGAAGAGGAAGTGTTAAACAAACAATATCGTGATTTGTTCTACACTAAGATTCCTAGAGCCTTACGATTTAACGACCGCATTTCGATGGCCTATTCCACAGAGCTGCGAGAACCTTTTTTGGATTATCGTTTGGTGGAATTTGCTTTTTCGTTGCCTTTGAATTTTAAGATCAAAGACGGTGTCACAAAGTTTATGTTGCGTGAAATTGCATCAGAATATTTGGCGGACAATTTGGTTTTTAGCCCAAAAAGAGCATTACAAACGCCACAAAGAGAGTGGTTGGGGAATGAACTAAAAGAATATGTAAATTTACAAATTGAGAAAATAATTGCTGCGGATACTCAAAAATGGTTTGATAAAAAGGCTTTAAAGCAGGAATGGGAAAATTATTTAAAAGGGAACAATGATTCAAGTTTTCATATTTGGCAGTGGGTAAGTTTGGGCTTAATTTTGAATGAAAATTAAATTGTATGCAAAAAAAATTAGGCATCGTCATCACCGATGGGGTAGGATTCAGAAATTTTATGCTGAGCAATTTTATGGCCGAAGTTTCACAACAATTTGATGCGGTGATTATTTATTCCGGCTTGCCAAAAAGCGCCTATCAATCTATATTGCCTTCAAACATTGTGATTAAAGAATTAGAGGTTTTCACAGAATCCAAACTGACCTGGTTTTTCAGAAAATGGAAGGAATTGGCGCATTTACAAAAATACCAAGCATTTTATGGGATGAAGGACAATCTGGTTTCAGGTTATCCAAAAAACAATTCCCCACGCTCCCTTTTGGTAAAAGGTATTTATGGGTTTACCCGTTTTATCCATTCGGATGCAAGTATTTTGTTTGCCGAAAAATTGCAATTTTTGTCGTTTTCCAAGCATAGGATTACTAAATCCTATGTGGCAATGTTGAAAGAAGACCTGCCTTCCCAGGTATTTTTTACCCACCAGCGTCCGCCTTTTTTAGCCCCTTTTTTGGTGGCAGCAAAACAATTGAACCTTCCAACCAGCACCTTTATTTTTAGTTGGGACAACCTGGCTTCTAAAGGACGAATGTTGGGAACTTTCGATCATTTCTTGGTATGGAGCGATTTGATGAAAGCCGAATTGTTGTATTTTTATCCTAGCGTGAAAGATGCGAATGTAAAAGTGGTGGGCACCCCGCAATTTGAACCTTATGTGATGCCCAACTATGAAACAACCAAGGAAAATATCATTAATAAATTTCAATTAGATGCCCAGAAAAAAGTCATTTGTTACAGTTGTGCCGATGTGTCCATAGGGAAAAATGATCCTGTGGTAATTACCGCCATAGCCAATGCAATACGGAGTAATGCGATTAATAGTCAGGTGCAACTGTTGGTACGGACTTCCCCTGCGGAAGATGATGCCCGTTTCAAATCGATTAGGGATGAATTTCCTGAAATCTTATGGAACGTGCCAAAATGGACCTTAACCCGTGAGAACCACGCGGAAAGCTGGTCGCAACGAGTGCCTAGTGAAGAGGATCTCAAAGATTTGCGTGCACTATTGGAATATGCCGATTTGAATGTCAATATGTGCTCTACGATGAGTCTGGATTTTATGTTGTTTAACAAGCCGGTTATCAATACCGTGTTTGGCAATGAGACGAACGGATTGTACAACGACCAGCGTTTTTTAAACTACGACCATTATAAAAAAGTGGTGGAAAGCGGTGCAGTAACTATCGCTAAAAATGAAGGGGAATTAATTGCCCAAATGAACGAGGCATTGGAGAATCCAGCACAAAGAAAAACCCAAAGAAAAGCGATGATAGCTATACAAATCAGCAAAGAGTTGACGGGCACCAGCAAACGAATCGCCGAAACATTGAGACAATGGAGCTAAACCAACAAAAAATAGCGGTACTCTGCAATTATGAATTGTTGCCGGAACGGGTAGGCGGGATGGATACTTTTTTTTGGGCTTTTGACCAAAAATGCAAGGAAAGTAACATTGAAGTGGATTGGTATTTTCCAAATACCGCTACCCACGGGGCATATAAAACACTAACCATAAAATACAGTTCCAGTAAAAGCATTGAAGACTTCTTCTTAGAAAATTTAAGCAAAACAGAGTCACAATACACCCACATCATTACCCACTTTTTGGAATTGTGCACGCCCTTTTTTTACAACGTAAAGCAACTCTCTAAAGCAAAAATCATTGGGGTGGATCACAATCCGCGCCCTTTGGAAGGCTATCCTGTTGTAAAGAGAATAAAAAAAAGGATGAAAGGACTGCTTTATAGCCGATCTATTGATTTGTTTATCGGCGTATCCGAATATACGGTCAAGGAGCTGCTGAAAGATTTTGGAAAGCACATCAAGCCCAAAACCAAGGTGATTTACAATGGTATCAATACAGCAGAAATAAAGACCAGATCCATCAGGTCATTTGAGAAACCAACTTTTTTGGTGGCTTCCCATTTAAGGCAATCAAAAGGCATCCAGGATTTAATTCAGGCTGTCGCTTTATTGCCGGAGCCTAATAAAAAAGAACTTAAAATTGATATTTATGGTGATGGCCCTTACAGAACACATTTGGAAACCTTGGTTCAGGAATTAAAACTAAATAACTGTTTTAATTTTAAAGGCAGCAGTGCACAGCTCAAATCTTTGTATGGCCTTTATGATTATATGCTGCAGCCAACCCATATGGAATGTTTTAGTTTGTCTATTTTAGAAAGTTTGGCAGCCAATGTTCCCGTCATCACCACCAATGTGGGCGGCAATGAAGAAGCGATCACTCACAATGAAAATGGCTATATTTTTGAAGCAGGTAATATACAGCAATTGGCAAATTTGTTGCAGGAAGTTTATCTAGAAAACAAAAAAATAACGGCCAATACCCGCAACTTAATTGAGGAACGTTTTACGATAGATAAAATGGTTGACAATTATTTAAAATTACTGTCATGAAAATAGCCTTTCTCACCCCCGAATATCCCTATCCCAACACCGGCAACTCAGGCGGCATTGGCACCAGCATCAAAAATCTGGCGCAGGGATTGTTGGCGCAAGGTGGAATGATCAGCTTAACAAGCACAAAGTACCAATATAATAATTATGTATAATATATTGTCTATAATTCTTATTTTTACCTATATTTGTATATTATATTAGCTATTTATGTCACAATTTAGTATCATAAAAACGCCCACGTCGGTTATGAATGAGTTGGTAAGTAAACACCAACTACTTCGAAAAAAACACGGTATTTCGCAACTGGAGTTGGCTAAAAAATCGGGAGTGTCTTTTGGAAGCATCAAACGTTTTGAAACCACAGGGCAAATTTCATTAGAATCCTTATTGAAGTTAGCGTACTTTTTTAATCGATTAGCCGATTTTAATACCGTTTTTTTAATAGACGCTGATTTAGGGAAAATAGAAAAATTATTTAGCAATACAACTCGAAAATGAGGCAATCCATTCAAAAAATAATTGTTTCTATTAATTTTGGAGACAGGGAAATTAAAGTCGGTGAGTTGGTGCAAGACAATAAAACAATCTATTTTAAATATTATCTTGATTTTATTGCTTTAGGACTCGAAATTTCACCTTTTCATTTGCCTTTAAAAGACACTATTTATACGGCTCTTCCCAATCCTTTCGAAGGTTTGTTTGGTGTTTTCTCAGATTCCTTGCCCGATGGTTGGGGTCGTTTACTTTTAGATAGAGCATTGGCTAAAAAAGGAGAGTTAATTCAAACAGTATCTCCACTGCACCGCTTGTCTTATGTGGGCTCAAAAGGGATGGGCGCATTAAGTTATCGACCTGAAATTGAATCGGTAACTCAAGAGAAATTACAATTAGAATTAGATGCTATTTTCAAAGAAATGAAGGTGGTTTTAAACGGAGATAGTTCTTTGATATTAGAAGAACTTTATGAAATGGGAGGTTCTTCTGGTGGCGCGCGTCCAAAAATAGTAGTTGGCTATAATCCCGAAACGGAACATTTGATCTATGGCGTTGAAATTCTTCCCAAAGGATACGAACATTGGCTAATAAAGTTTCCTTCTTCAAATGACAGAACAGATATTGCTCAAATAGAATATGCTTATCATACAATGGCTTTAGAAGCCGGAATTGTGATGAATCCTTGTAGGTTGTTTAAAAGTATTTCGGGAAAATTATTTTTTGGAACCAAAAGATTCGACAGAACTTTAAATAACCGATTGCACTTACATTCGGCAGCCGGTTTATTAAATGATGATTTTAGATGGAGCACGATGGATTATGGTCATTTAATGGAAGTAAGTTTTCAATTAGAGAAAGATATAATTGCCCATGAAAAAATCTTGAGATTGGCTGCTTTCAATGTCTTTGCCCATAATAGAGACGATCACAGCAAAAACATTTCTTATTTAATGGATGCTCAAGGAAAATGGCAGTTAGCACCTGCTTATGATATCATATTTTCTAACTCATCTCACGGTTTTCATAGTATGATGATTTCTGGAGAAAGTAAAAATCCAACAAAATCAGATTTAATTGCCTTAGCAAATCATTTTAAATTTAAAAAGGCAAATGAAGTGATAGAAGAAGTTCAAAATGCCGTTGCTAACTGGATACATCACGCTAATAATGCTGCTGTTACAAAAGAGTCGATGCTTTTTATCAAAAAAAATATACAAAGCATTTCGAAATTATAATGCGATAGATATGCCAACTGTTTGCTTTGTTTGCCTATATTTTGAATTTTGTAAATGACAGAGGAATAATAGAAATTACAAAAGTTGACAATTCAGTAATTGATGTTTTAAAAAAAGCTGCGATGACTAATATTTATAATTGGTAAAGCAAAGGTCAGAGACCTTTTATCACATCCTCAAAGTCGGAGACTTTGCGGAGCAAGGAAGTTGTAAATAAAATTATGAAATAATCAGCATAAAATATTAAAGACTTTGCAGAGCGAGAAAGGGTGAAATTAGGATAGAAACTCATACACGTAAATTAATTGAGGAATGTTTTACCGTTGATAATATGGTTAACGAATACTTAAAATTATTAAATTGATGTCAATAATAAACCGAATACAAGTTCCCCATCATTGCGAGGACCGAAAGCTTTCGGGACGAAGCAACCCCATGAGGAATTCCGATACCAACTGGGCCGGGGATAGGATAGCTTTCCTAACCCCCGAATACCCGCATCCCAACACCGGCAACTCAGGCGGCATAGGCACCAGCATCAAAAATCTGGCCCAAGGATTGTTGGCCCAAGGTTGTGCAGTCAGGATTTTGGTGTACGGACAAAAAACAGATGCCGTGTTTGAGGACAACGGCATTGTGGTGCAGCAAATAAAAAATGTAAAACGGAAAGGCTTGTCCTGGTGGCTCACCCGAAAAAAACTGGAGCGCATTATCAATGAATTGTACGCCAATAACGAAATCGATTTGGTGGAAGCCCCGGACTGGACGGGCATTACCTCCTTTATCAAACCAAAAAAATGTCCGGTAGTCATAAGACTCAACGGCTCCGATACCTATTTTTGCCATTTGGACCAACGGCCCGTAAAATGGATCAACAAGTTTCACGAAAAAAGGGCCCTGCAAAACGCAGATGGCTTAATATCCGTCAGCCAGTTTACCGCCAACCTCACCAACCAGCTATTCGGTTTAAACAAAAAATTCACCATTATCCCCAATGCGGTTGATATGAGTTTGTTTGAAAATACGGTTTTAACGGAAACAGTTCCCCCTTCGGGGGTTAGGGGGCTTTTATATTTCGGCACCCTCATCCGCAAAAAAGGCCTCTTAGAACTCCCCTTAATCTTCAATCAAGTAGTGGAGCAACTTCCCGAAGCCCAACTGTTATTGGTGGGGCGGGATGCCCCTGACATTATTTCCGGAAACAGTTCTACCTGGAAAATGATGCAGGCATTGTTTAGTCCAGAAGCATTGGCTAACGTAACTTACTTAGGCGGCGTATCTTATGCCGAAATAAAAAAACACATAGAACAAGCCACCCTATGTGTATTCCCTACATTTGCGGAGGCCTTGCCCGTTTCCTGGCTGGAAGCGATGGCGATGCAAAAACCCATTGTGGCCTCCAATATTGGCTGGGCAATCGAAATGATGGAAGATGGGGTGGAAGGATTTTTGGTAAATCCTACAGCCCACAAAACTTATGCAAATAAAATTGTGACTTTGTTGAAAGATCCCGAATTGCAAAAACAGTTTGGAAGGGCAGCAAAGCTAAAGGTGGCACAAAAATTTAGTATGGACGTGGTGGCAAAACAGAGTTTGGTGTTTTATGAAGGGATAATTGCGCCTTAGGAGCTTTTAAAAATTTAATAGGACGATAATCATATGAATTCATATTGCCAAAAAAAAAATAATGCACTAATTGTTTACTGTAATAAACAATATTTATATAAATTTGTAGCTTAGACTAAACAAAATGGAAAGCCTTTTTGAAAAATACAGACAAAAACTACACGCAACAAACACCTCTTTTGTGCGTGGCTTGATGGGCGAAATCAACTGGAATTCAAGGCTAATAGGCATTAAGGGTGCCCGCGGAATTGGAAAAACCACCTTGCTGTTACAGTATATCAAGTTAAATTTAAGTCACGAAACGGAAAATACCTTATATGTAACTTTAGACAATATTTGGTTCAGCAACCATTCCTTAATTGACTTGGTCGATTATTTTGTAAAACGGGGAGGAAAAAACTTATTTTTGGATGAGGTGCATAAATACCCAAACTGGTCGCAGGAACTTAAAAATATTTATGATGATTTTCCGATGCTCAAGGTGGTGTTCACCGGATCCTCATTATTGGAAATATTGAACGCCAGAGCCGATTTAAGCAGGAGGGCAAGTGTTTATGATATGCAGGGCCTTTCTTTTAGGGAGTATTTGAGTATTGAAACCGGGATGCGTTTAGAAACGCATTCCCTTAATGACATTCTGGAAAATCATCTTCAAATTGCCGAGTCCATTGGCTCAAAATTAAAACCACTTCATTATTTTGAGAACTATTTAAAAACAGGCTATTATCCTTTTTATAAAGAGAACCCCGATTGGTATTTTATAAGCCTTCACGAAATAATTAATTTAATGCTTGAAATTGAGCTTCCGCAGCTTCGAGGGGTAGATTTGGCTTATATTCACAAAATAAAACAGTTGTTGCTCATTATTTCAGAATCGGTGCCATTTGTGCCCAACGTGAGTAAATTAAGTGAAAAAATTGGGATAAACAGAACTACATTGCTTTTATACCTTCATTATTTGGAAGAAATTGGACTCACCCTAAACCTATTTAAAGCATCTGGAGGTATGAGCAAATTGCAAAAGCCCGACAAAATATTTTTAGAAAACACGAATTTAATGATGGCATTATCCCCAAGATTTACCAATGTAGGCAATATGAGGGAAACTTTTTTTGCCAATCAATTAAACTACAAACATAAAATTAGCTATGCTGCGCAAGGTGATTTTTTAGTGGACGGAATTTTTATTTTTGAGATAGGCGGTAAAAACAAAAACACCAAACAACTAAAAAATATCGAGAACGCCTTTGTCGCGGCAGACGATTTAGAGTTTGGATTTAACAATACTGTACCCTTGTGGTTATTTGGTTTTTTGTATTAAATTAATAAAATTAGTAAAAAATTCAGCCTTGATATAGTGGCAAAACAGCGTTTAATGTTTTATGAAGGGATAATCGTTCCATAGGAGCGCCCCGATTATAAACAACAAGATTTTAAATCAATTTAAAGATATCAATATACCAACAATGCCAAATACCTATTCACAAATTTATATTCAGATTGTTTTTACCGTAAAAGGTAGGGAGAATCTTATTGATAAAAATCACAAAGAAGAGCTGCAAAAGTTTATTTCAGGAATTGTCCAAAACAGAAAGCAAAAATTATTGGCAATTTATGCAATGCCAGACCATATTCATATATTAGTGGGGATTAAACCAAACATAGCCATTTCAGATTTGGTAAGAGATATAAAAGCAGGTTCATCTAAATTCATTAATGTCAATAGATGGATCAATGGGAAATTTAATTGGCAGGAAGGATTTGGTGCATTTTCTTATTCCCGCAACCAAATAGACAACGTTATTAAGTATATTGCAAATCAGGAAGCACATCATAAAAAGACCAGTTTTAGGGATGAATATATAGATTTTTTGAAAACATATGAGATTGATTATGATGAGAATTATTTGTTTGAATGGATTGAATAAGGATATAAACATAAACAGGTCGCTCCTATGGAGCTGCAAAGGTTGAGTTTTTATGTTGTTACAAACAGGTTGCCTCTACGAGGCAAAAAACAACATTGTTAAATCGCACCATAGGTGCGTTACTGATTGTAGCACCATAGGTGCGATCCTGATTGTAGCACTGCAACGGTTGAGTTTTTTTGTTGTTACAAACAGGTTGCCTCTACGAGGCAAAAAACAACATTGTTAAATCGCACCATAGGTTCGTTACTGATTGTAGCACCATAGGTGCGATCCTGATTGTAGCACTGCAAAGGTTGAGTTTTTTTGTTGTTACAAACAGGTTGCCTCTACGAGGCAAAAAACAACATTGTTAAATCGCACCATAGGTGCGATCCTGATTGTAGCACTGCAACGGTTGAGTTTTTTTGTTGTTACAAACAGGTAGCCTCTACGAGGCAAAACGCACCATAGGTGCGATCCTGATTGTAGCACCATAGGTGCGGAATTATGTTTAGCTCCAGAGGAGCGACCTGATTGTAGAAAATATATAGATTTTTTGAAAACATATGAGATTGATTATGATGAGAATTATTTGTTTGAATTGATTGAATAAGGATATAAACATAAACAGGTTGCCTCTACGAGGCAAAAAACAACATTGTTAAATCGCACCATAGGTGCGTTACTGATTGTAGCTCCAGAGGAGCGACCTGATTGTAGCTTGTAGCACCATAGGTGCTAATTGTAAATAAAAATAATAAGATGCAGCAGTTAAAGGAATTTAAAACAAATAGCGGTGAATTAATCCTCTACAATGGCAATCCCAATTTTGACAGGTTCGTGGAATTGTCATTAGGGGCAGGTGATATTTGGCACAGTTCTTTTGAGCAGGGGTATAAAAATGCTTTTCCGGAATTGGTGTATCAGACGGCTACTTTTTTTTGGTACCTGAATGATTTTGACCATTTGGACGAATGCGTAAGCTGGCGTATCAATCCCAATGCCTTTGCGGTCAGAAAATCGGTTTGGGAAACCTTGAACGGATTTGACAAAGATTATAAAAACCAGCAACTTCAGGCATTGGATTTTGGTTACAATGCTCTGAGAGTTTCCGGGGCTGTTCCATTGTACGTAAGGGGCCTTTTTGAATCGGCTGAAAAAGAAGAAATCAGCTTAACGGCAAAAGACCGCTACACCTTTTTTATTAAGAATTTCAAACTGGAACATGCCATCTATATGTTGTACCGGGAAGGTTTTTGGAAATGGAAAGAATGGCAGGCTTTTTTTTATGCAAAGAAGCATTTCAGAAAAACGGAACCAAAACCAATGGTGAAGCCTAGAGCATTAAACCCAATGCAGGGAAATCCGACGGTAAGTTATATTATCCCAACAATGATGCGCCAGGATTTCACCTTGCAATTGCTGCAGGATTTGGCCAGCCAGACCTATCCGCCTGCCCAGGTGGTATTGGTGGATGCCACCCCCGAAAATCAGCGGGATGAAAGTTTGTATTTGGCTAAAGATTATCCTTTTGAACTTGTATTGAGATGGCAGCAAACCAAAGGCAGCTGCCGGGCAAGAAATGAGGCCATAGCCTTGTGCACAGGGGATTACATTGTTTTTGGGGATGATGATATTCGTATTCCGGCAGATTTCATAGAAAATCACCTCCGATTCCTGCAAACATATAGTATTGGAGCCTGCAACGGTCTGGACATTCGTGCCGATCATCAACAGCAGGATTTAACGGATTTAGGCGCCAAATTAACACAACTTGGTGTCAAAAGATGGGTATGCGGCAGTGCCCAGATGTTCAGCAATGCCAATTCCTGCGTTAAAAGAGAATTGGTAAATCAGTTAGAGGGAAATGATGTCAATTTTGATGGCGGATATGGGGAGGACAGCGATTTTGGGATGTCTTTGTCTAAAATAGGGGCCATTGTGATGCGCAATCCGTTTTCGGTAAACTTGCATTTAAAACCACCTGCAGGAGGCTATCGTTTTTGGGGCACGGAAGCTAAAATTACCGGTAAAAAAAGAAAGGCACAGCCTTGGGAATTGGATACGCCTGTAAAAATCATCAAGCCTGTTCCCAGCCCTACGGTGATGTATGGGATTGTAAAACATTTTTCCCCGGAACAATTGAACGAATATCGGTATAAATATTTCTTTTTGTTCTTATTTAAGGGACCAAAAAGCTCCTTTTTAGTTCGGTTGTTAAAAATTCCCTACAAGCAACTTCAGTTTAACAAGTCGTTGTTTTATGCGAAGAAATTAATGGACTTAGGCAAAAGAACTTCCTGATATGAAATTTTCCCTCATCATTTGCACTTATTTGCATCGCTTTTTAAGTAGCTCTTC
The DNA here is from genome assembly GCA_945903795.1 of Lutibacter flavus. Lineage (GTDB taxonomy): Bacteria > Bacteroidota > Bacteroidia > Flavobacteriales > Flavobacteriaceae > Lutibacter > Lutibacter flavus_A. Next base: position 17,161 of record CAMDPE010000027.1, read on the forward strand.
AAAGCAGCTCTTCAAAGAAAATATTAACCAATAACCCAAATCAAAAAAGAGCCGTCATATGATTTTTTCCAGGACAGAGCGTTAAAAAAATGTTCAGTGAACATTTTTAGTGATAGGGCCAGCCGGCGCGGTGGCAATATTTTTAGCGTTGGCTGACGGAGCAACCCAAAGAGCTTCGCGGCTGGCTAAGCGCTGGCAAAAGCGGTCTGGGTGGGGCAGAGCGTTAAGAGGGTCAAGCGTAAAGAAAACATCCAGTGGATGTTTTTAGCGCAGGAGCCAGCCGGCGTATTGGAGTAGCTGTTTTTAGCGATTGAGCCAGCTGGCGCGCTGGCAAAAAAATTCAATGGATTTTACAGAAAAAGATCAGTAGACTAGATTTTTTGTTTACTCACTATTTTTATTGATTTTTTGGAGTTCGTGAATCTCCTAAAGTCGATTTCTTTTTTATCAATGAAAAAAGTAAAAGGAGTAAATGGAAGGAGTTCCAAATCTGCTTTTATTAATTTTAATACAACTAACTAATACATCAAACTTTCATTAATTATAACTCCAATTGCAAAGCCACCCTATTAAAAATTATTTAAAAATTAATAATATATTATTTTGTAATTTAGCATTTAGTAAAAAGAATTACAGCTCCCAAATCAAGGATTTATAAATAGATAACTATGCACACCTATAAATTACGTTTACATAAAGAAGCGCAAGGCGGGTTTACCGTTTCAGTACCATCATTGCCAGGATGTATAACCTATGGCGAAAATGTGGACGAAGCAATCTCTATGGCGAAAGAAGCCATTGAACTCTATTTGGAGGAATTAAAAGAAAGGGGTGAAGTTATTCCAACTCTTTCTTATTGAATCCGTCGTTGAATAGGTACAACGGAGATAATTAAAAATTATATTTATAAAGTTAAAAGAACAATTCCAAAATATGATTTGAAAGCAAATCAAATAAGATCCGTCCTATGATGTTTTTCGTAGTAAAATATTGAAATTTTTAGCGTTGGCCGATGCTGCAATCCAAAGAGCTTCGCGGCTGGCTAAGCGCAGGCAAAAGCGGTCTGGATGCTGAGGTTAAAAAAATTCAATTCATTTTACAGAAAAAGATCATCAGACTAGCATTTTTTGTTTCTTTTTTGGGCGATGCAAAAAGAAAAAAACAAAAATTATCATTTGAAAATATAAATATAATATCATCTCCGCTCTTCGAGTCTCCCAAACACATCATTGCAAGCCGGCAAGAAGCAATAGAGAAATAATAACGTGGAAATCTCTTGCGAGCAGCGTTATTGAAGCGAATTCCAAATACAATAAATAGCAACCTATGAACTTCACCCTCATCATCTGCACCTATATGCGTCCGAACCCACTGCTGAAATTATTGCAGTCGGTAAAAACGCAAACCTTGGTTCCCAATGAAATCATCGTTGTGGATGCTTCTGTGAACCTGGAAACAAAAGAACTATTGGATCAGTATTCATTTGAAAATCTGCACTATTATTTGGTTACTGAAAAAGATAGGGGCTTGACCAGACAACGCAACTATGGAATAAATAGAGTTGGAAAAGAAATAGACATTGTATGCTTTTTGGATGACGACACGGTGCTGGAACCCGATTATTTTGAACAATTACTTCAAACATTTGAAATTTATCCCGAAGTATTGGGCGTTGGTGGTTATATCAACAACGAAATAGCTTGGGAAAAAGTGAATAAAAATGAGGTCCCAAATATTAATGAATTCAGCTATGATGGCTGGAAGCGGAAAGACGGCAGTCGTTTTGTGCTCCGTAAAAAATTAGGATTGGACAGCGATTGTCCGCCCGGATTTTCGCCTTCATTTTCCCACGGAAGAAGTGTGGGTTTCTTGCCGCCTTCCGGTAAAACATACGAAGTGGAACAGGTGATGGGTGGGGTTGCTGCTTTTAGAAAGTCCGTTTTTGAAACCTTTCAATTCTCCACCTATTTTGAAGGCTATGGCTTGTATGAAGATGCCGATTTTTCCTTGCGGGTAGCCAAAACAGGTAAATTGTATGTGAATACCGCTGCGAAATTAAGCCATTTCCACAATCCTTCTGGAAGACCCAACCAATACCAATACGGCAAAATGGTGGTGCGCAATGGCTATTATGTGTGGCGGATAAAAAATCCAAACCCCACCTTCAAGGCCAAATTGAAATGGCACGCAATTACCCTATTGTTAATGGCCATCAGGTTTACCAATACCTTCACCACCAACAAACCAAAAGAAGCCTTCACCGAAGCCCTGGGAAGAAAAATGGGCTGGTTGAGCTTGTTTTGGAGTGTGCCGAAATAAAATCATTCAAGCTTTTTTGCCAACTCATTGAATCCGTCATTGCGGGACAGAGCGTAAATAAAATGTTCAGTGAACATTTTTAGCGATAGGGCCAGATGGAGAATTGGCGAAACGACAGCGAAATGACAACAGCCTGTGCCGAATTTATTTCAGTATGGCAATCTGTTAAGAACTATGTCAATCTTATATAAGTAAACAATCCAATTCTGCACCTCATTGCTAATAAGGAATGTCTAAAGCAATCTCCTTTAATTTGCAAAGTGACTATAATAAGCAACAGATTGCTTCATTTCACTGCGTTACATTCGCAAAGACGTATCATTTCATGTTGTGCAACATTTGGAAAAGAAGAAAAAAAAATCGAAATTTACATAAAATATACAGTTATGAAAGGAATTGAAACCATAAAAAATAATTTGATAGACCGAATTCTAGCTACGAAAAATGAAAAACTACTTAAAGCAATTAGTAATATTTTTGAGTCTACCCAAACTGATGATATAGTTTCTTTATCATCGGAGCAAATCGAAATACTTTTAATGAGTGAAAAAGATATTGAAAGTGGGAATCTTATTTCTGAGTCGGAATTAAATGAATTAGACGCTAAATGGTTGAATTAACTATTTTTGGACCAACACAGCGCTAAAACAGAGAAACTACACGTTTGAGTATTGGAATGAGAGAAATAAAAGTACGACTTATTCTAAATAACTCAATTTAAGTTTTAAAGAAAGAACTATTATTTTAAAGACAAATCCTGAATTAGGAAAAAAAACTGAGTTTAAAAATACGCGAGCTATTTCATTAGGACATTATACCATTCTTTACAAAAAAATCGATTCAAAAATTATAATAACAGGTTTTTGGGATAACAGACAAGATCCGGAATAGTTATTAAAATTCTTGAATCAAGCATAAAACGTTGTACTACACCGTATATAATTGATGCTCAAATCGGAACTTGTTCAAACCGACAAACATTCAATAATAATATGGAGAAGGCGAAAAAATCTCCGATTTTTACGTCGCACAAACCATTTCCAAACACATTAGCGACTTCGCGGAGCTGTCAATGGTAAAATCCATTAAGAGATGCTTAGGGGATACTTAGGGTCAAAGCATGGGATAATGTAGGTGCAAGAGAAATATAACAGCTCATAATAGGATGTTCAAAAACCTGCTCTTCGAAGTCTCTCGACTTCGAAGCTTTATTTTACAAAATCCCCCATTAAATTGCCAAATAGACGAATAAGCAATATATTTACTGTCAGTAATAAACGCAAGCAATTATTAATGACTGTTTTTCAGCTAATTCAATCAGACTACAAAAAATACAAAAAATACGGTGGTAATTTTTTTGCCATTGTGTTTTTTACCCAAGGTTTTTGGGCGCTCTTTCAATACAGGCTGGCCCACACAATTTTCAATGGTTTCCGAATTCCTGTTCTCCGACAAGTACTGCTATTGTTGTTTTTGCTGTGGCAGAAATTAATTGAAATGCTTACAGGCATCAGTATTCCTGCTTCTGCACAAATTGGACATTCATTTTATATTGGGCATTTTGGAGGCATTATTCTGAATGCAAAAACAGTGATTGGCAACAATTGCAATATTTCTCAAGGAGTTACTATAGGGATTTCGGGGTTGGGGGAGTACAGGGGTGTTCCAGTAATTGGGAATGATGTTTATATGGGCGCCAATGCGGTGATTGCCGGTAATATTAGTGTTGGTGACCATGTGTTGATAGGTGCCTGTTCTTTGGTAAACAGTACAGTACCCGATTTTTCGGTGGTTCTGGGTGTTCCAGCCATCATCATTTCTCAAAAAGGCTCGGAAGGGTATATCTAATGAAAGTACTTGTGGTTACTTCGGCACCTTTGATTCAAATTCAGGACAAAACCTATGCCTATGCACCATATGTCGATGAAATGAAGGTTTGGCACAAATACGCAAATCTGTCCTTTTCCTGTGTGATTTGGAAAGAGCCGCGTGGATTGTTGGTATCGGAGATTCCATTCAACATCGAGAAAGTGTATCCTTTACAAGATTTCAACATAAAATCTAAACGATATTTTTTTAAAGCGATTTATAATTCCTTCTTCAATGCGGTTGTTTTAATGAAAGCCATGAAACAGGCCGACCATATACACCTTCGTTGTCCGGGAAATATGGGATTGCTGGGTTGTTTTGTGCAGATCGCATTTCCCAACAAACCAAAAACCGCCAAATACGCAGGCAATTGGGATCCGAAATCGAAGCAGCCCTGGAGTTACCGCCTGCAAAAATGGTTGTTGGGCAACACCTTCTTAACCAAAAATATGAAAGTATTGGTCTATGGTGAATGGCCAGACCAATCCAAAAATATAGTTCCCTTTTTTACGGCATCTTATTCGGAAAAGGAAATTGACAATCATGAACCAAGCCCTGAATGTCATCCTGAACTTGTTTCAGGATCTCATGAAATAAACCAAAATCAACAGGTT
>CAMDPE010000028.1 GCA_945903795.1 Lutibacter flavus
AAGTATTATGGGAATCACAAAATCTGAAAAATTTACTGAAGAACAAAATCAAATAGCAACCATTGCAAAAGCCTTTGCGCATCCTGCAAGAGTGGCCATTTTACAACAACTTTTTAAAATGAATGCCTGCATTTGCGGTGATTTGGTTGCTGAAATCGGATTGGCGCAACCAACCATTTCACAACACTTGAAAGAACTCAAAAATTTGGGATTGATCAAAGGAAATGTTGAAGGCACCAGCGTTTGCTATTGCATCAATGAAGAAGTTTGGGAAACGTCCAAGGAACTTTTTACGGCATTCTTAAATCAGGATATCCATCCTGAAAGCCAATGTTGTTAAAAAATTAATTCAATAATCATTTATTACTTTAAAACAATTAAAATGAAAACAGACAAAGAATTAAAAGATTTGGTAAAACAAAAATACAGTGAAATTGCCTTACAAGATCAAAATGAAAACAAGGCTTCTTGCTGTGGATCAGGAGGTTGCTCAACAGAAGTGTACAATATAATGAGCGATAGTTATGAATCCATTGAAGGTTACAATCCGGATGCCGATTTAGGTTTGGGCTGCGGACTTCCAACAGCATTTGCTTTGATTAAAGAAGGAGACACCGTATTGGATTTAGGCAGCGGCGCCGGTAACGATTGCTTTGTTGCACGCGCTCAAACAGGCGAAAAAGGAAAAGTGATTGGTGTTGATTTTACCCCAATTATGATAGAAAAAGCACGTGAAAATGCAGAAAAAAGAGGATTTAACAATGTGGAATTTAGATTGGGTGATATAGAAAAAATGCCGCTAACATCGAATGTGGTGGATGTGGTTGTCAGCAATTGTGTACTTAATTTGGTTCCCAATAAAAAAGCAGTTTTCCAAGAAATACTTAGGGTATTAAAACCTGGCGGACATTTTAGCATTTCGGATGTAGTTTTGGTTGGAGATTTACCGGCTGAACTGGCGCAACAAGCAGAAATGTACGCAGGATGCGTATCAGGTGCCATTCAGAAAGAAACCTATATAAATTTAATTGCTGAAAGCGGTTTTACCGACATAAAAATTCAAAAAGAAAAATCTATTTTGCTTCCCGATGATATTTTAAAAAATTATTTGGATGAAGAAGCGATTGTTTCATTTAAAAATTCCAATACCGGAATATTCAGTATCACCGTATTTGCGCGCAAACCATATTGTTGCAAACCTGGAAATGGCTGTTGTTAACCAATTAAAATAGCCAAATTAAACGAAACTATGCAAGCAAAACCATCAATAGATTAAAATATTCACAATCAACTTTTAAATATTTACACCATGACCATTGAAGAAATTAAATATCATTTAAGCAATTTAAAAACCATTGCTTTTCAGTTGCCAAATGGCAATTTAGTCCCGAACCATTTCCACGTAACAGAAGTTGGCAAAGTTACAAAGCATTTTCAGATGAATTAAAACAAATAATAGCCGTACAGCTTAAAAACATCTAGATGGATTTTTTGCAGTCGCTTTTAGAAAATAACAATATTCCAATATTGTCGGCATTTGTGCTGGGATTGATGACTGCCATCAGTCCTTGTCCGCTTGCGACCAACATTACCGCTACAGCATATATTTCTAAAAATATAGCAAGCAAAAAAAAGGTTTTTTTAAGCGGAATTTTATATTCTCTTGGCAGGGCATTCACTTATACAACCATAGGATTGATTTTATTTTTTGGGGCCAATAAATTTCATATTGCAAGGTTTTTCAACCAGAATGGCGAAAAGTATTTAGGTCCGCTGCTTATTGTAATCGGATTGGTAATGCTGAATGTGATTCGTTTGAATTTCTTCAATAAAATGAATTGCAGTGATAAATTATCGGAAAAATTTAAGGATAAAGGTTTGTTGGGTTCCTTTTTAATAGGAGCCGTTTTTGCATTGGCCTTTTGCCCTTACAGTGGGGCGTTATATTTCGGAATGCTCATTCCAATGACCGTTTCTAGCATTTACGGCTTGTATTTACCCTTAATTTTTGCCTTCGGAACAGGATTACCTGTATTGCTTTTCACTTATTTATTGGCTTTTACAGCAAGCAGCGTTGGCTTATTTTACAACCAAATTACCAAAATTGAAAAAGTAATGCGCACCGTTGCAGGCGTGGTTTTTATACTGACCGGACTTTATTATGTTTCCATATTTTTGGAAGTATTTTAAAATACCAGAAATTCAAATAACACTAATTAAAACTTAAAAAAGCTTCTTCTTATTTATTCAAAAAAAAACCACCTCTAAGGAAGAGGTGGAAAATTGCTATGAAAAAGATGTTGAGGCTATGAAACTCAACATGTCAAAAGTAATAAAAAAATTTAATTTTAATGTATTTTTTAAATAAAAATTAAAAAATAATTTGATTAAAACTGTTCCAAAAACTGAATGCGTTTTTCAATAGGCGGATGCGTTGAAAATAAGCCCTTTAAACCGCCAAATAAATTTGCTGAAGTATCCTGTGGTGTATTTTCAATAAACATTTGTTGTACTTCTTCACTCTTCACTTTATCTATGTGGTGATTAACTGAGATTTTTTTCAAAGCAGAAGCCAATGCCCAGGGTTTTCTAGTCATTTCAGCGGCACCGCTGTCGGCCATATATTCTCTTGATCTGCTCAATGAAAATTTAAATAACATCGAAATTAAGTAAGCAATCAAAGAAACCGCTAAAATTACGATCATTAATTTCCCTGAATCTTTATTGTCTCTTCTGCTCCCCATTCCTCCATATAAAAAACTGCGGAAAGCAATTTGAACCACAAAAGAAAATATTCCAACAAAAACAATGGTCACCACCAATAACCGCACATCTTTATTCCGAATATGCATCAATTCATGCGCAATTACACCTTCCAGTTCGTTGTCGTCAAGCGTTTCAATAATGCCACGTGTTAGGGTAACCGCGTAATTTTTTTCTTGCAAGCCGCTGGCAAAAGCATTTAAAGCATCGCTTTCAATAATATTTACCGCAGGCATTTTCATTCCTACGCTCATACATAAATTTTCCACCAAGTTGTACACCCGCATATTTTCTTTGCGTTCCAGCGGTTTTGATCCGGTTGCCATCGCAATCATTTTTCCGTGGGCAAAATAAGCGATAAGAAACCACACCAAAACAATGGTGGTCACAAACGGAACCGCCTGTAAAAATAGTTCGGTTGCCAGCTCGGGACTCGGATTTCCGTAAGCATCTCTCGTGGTAAAATAAACCACGGCAAATACCGATCCCAAAACCAATAAAGGAAATGCAATTAAAAGAAGCACAGATTTTCTGTTGTTTCTTTTTATTTGAGTTTGAATTCCTACAAATGCCACTGCTTAAAATTTAACCTCAGGAGCCACGTCCATTTGTGCTCTTCCTTCAACACCCAAATCGAACATTGGTTCTGTTTTAAAGCCAAACATTCCGGCAAAAATGTTGTTTGGAAATTTTTGAACAGCAATATTAAGTTCTTTGGTTGCAGCGTTAAAATAACGTCTTACGGCAGCCAATTTATTTTCAATATCCGAAATTTCTGTCTGCAATTGCATAAAATTCTGACTTGCTTTTAAATCCGGATACGCTTCAACCTGAATGCTTAATCCTTTCAATGCAGCGCCCAATTCTTGTTCAGCAGCAATTTTTTCGTTAATAGTTCCGGCACTCATCGCTCTGGATCTTGCGTTGGTAATGGCTTCCAAAGTACCGCGTTCGTGTTCCATATAACCTTTTACCGCGCCTAAAAGTTGCGGAATTAAATCGTGACGTTGTTTTAATTGCACGTCAATATCAGCAAAAGCATTTTCCCTGTTGTTTCTATAACTTACCAGACCGTTATAAATTGCCATCAACCAAACAGCCAGCACAACAACAATTCCTAAAACAATAAATATTCCCATAATTTTGATTTTTTTTTCTTTGTTAATAATTAACAAATATAACGATTAAACTTTATTGAAAAAAAAACCAAGCAACTGTGATTCTAAAATATTGACTATCAATAAATTAAATCATATAAAATTTTATGTTTAATGAGTTAAATCCCTATTTTTGAGTAGATTACATTTAGAAAATGAGCTATCAAAAAAAATGATAAAGTTTCGTTAATATGCAAAATCTGGGCGTTCCCTTTCAGGTCGCGCTTTCCGTTATATCTTTTTTTGCGTTTCTCTTCAAAAAAGTATGCCACTTCAATACGCTAACGCAGTTTTAATTACTATTGAAAAATCCCCAAATAACTAATTAACTAATCGCTAACTCTATAAAAATCAATGAGCAGCAATATTTTAGAAGTACTTGCAGCAGCGTATAAATCGGATAAACTGTTAAATATATCAAAATATTCATATTCATTAAAATTATCCATTAAATGGCTATGATATGCAATAAAAAAAGAATGCTCTTTATTCTCCAGATAATCCATTAAATCAATCATCGCATCGTGATTGGAAATATCAATTGTTGGATCTGCTCCACTTTTTAACAAATCAACCACTAAGGCTTCATTTCTTGCTACAGCAGCATTTACCAATTCTAAGTCTATACTTTCGAATCCTTGATTTATATAATCATTAAAAGCTTCTTCGGCAATATAATTTTTATTGGCATAATAATCCAACATCAAATCACGGTATTTTACATACTCAAAATCAGTATTGAATTTTGGAAATTTATCGTCTAAATAGGCTTTACAAGCTATGGCTCTTTTATAAATATTGTTAGGCAGAAAACCTGTAATTGATTTTAAATCTTCCTTAATTTTAACCCGCGCCCAAATATCAATTTTCATTCTTAAAATGTCAATTGCGGTCAATTTTACAATGGATTCAGGGTAATGAACATCTTCTGTTATTGGAAAAATTAAATATAAATCGCTTTCATCCTGAATTAAATTTTTTAATGAATCTAAATTTAAATAGAAAAGTGACTTATAAATCTTCAATGATTTTTCTTCCATAGCAACAATTTTAAGAAGATCACAGCTAAAATCCAAGTTTATTAGTATAAATAAACGTCTTCTCACAAAAACTCAACAAACTTAGAGTAAAATTATAGACTTCAGGAAATATGATAAGACGCATCAATCATCATCATGATGACTATCAGTTTTAATTTGTATTAAATTAGCGTCTTTTCTTATTTCAGTATGTCGTATTTCACCCCCTGTTACTCCAACGTTTTGAGCCAAAAAGCCAGCGGCCAATGAAATCAAAATCACCAAAACAAATCCCAATTTGGCAAATTTATATTTTTTAATTTCCAAGAAGATGGTTATGAGTGAAATTCCGCCTAAAATCAAGATTGTAGTAAAAAATAATTCAGCAGATTCTTCGTGTTGATTGATCAATGTTTCGCTTATTCCAGGAATTTTTTCTACAATTTCCTCTGCCCCATCTCCAGAATAAAAAGCCGCAAATGAAACCAAAGCACTGAAAATAAAAATGCCTAAAGCGGTTAATTTTACTTCTGATTTTTTCAATATAAAACCGGCAATTAAAACTAAAATCCCAATCAACAAACCTACAATAGGAAAATGGTTGACTACCAAGTGAAAATGCGCCTCGTTCATAATATGCTGTATTTAAATTTGATATGTGTTAAATTTTATGTCTTAAGTTTGTTATTTTTTACTTTTAATATTTAACTTTTAATATTTTTATTAGGGCTTTTAACCCGCTATTGACACACCAATAATATGTCCTATTCCAAAAGTTATCGCCGCTGCTGCCAGCCCAAATAATACTTGTCTTAATCCCGATTTCACAAATGATTTCCCTGTAATTAGTGTAATTGCTGCGCCAATTCCAAATAACCCAAATGTGCTTGCAATAGCACTATAAATTATGGCATTGAATCCATTTGCAAAAAAGAATGGGAATACAGGAATTATTGCCCCAATTAAAAATAAGAAAAAAGAAGCAAAAGCAGCTTCCCAAGCCGAGCCACCCAATTCATCGGGATTAATCCCCAATTCTTCGGTAACGAGCACTTGTTTCGCCTTTTCCGGATCTTCCCAAATTTGGGTTACTGCATTGGTAGCTTCTTGCTCACTAAAACCTTTGGCACGATATAAAAGAATCAATTCTTGTTTTTCTTCTTCCGGATTGTTTTCTATTTCTTCAAATTCCAATTCAATTTGGCGTTCATATAATTCTTGGGAACTTCTTACAGAAATCCATTCGCCCAATGCCATAGATATGGCTCCTGCAAGCAATCCTGCAAGGCCGGCAATCAAAACGCCGTTGCCTTCCATCGTTACCCCGGCAACACCCATCACCAAACTCAGGTTGGAGACCAAACCGTCATTGGCGCCTAAAACCGCTGCTCTTAAGGCGTTACCGCCAACCGTTCTGTGTCTGCCTTCAATTTTCCCTATACCTTCACCAGTAAAGGATTCCATCGATTTAAGAATGTTAAAATGCCTTGCTTCACTTCCTATAATAGGCTCATTATTTTTTTGTTTCTTTTGCAAAGCGGCCAAGGACATACTTTTTTCTGTATTGGTAAGCGTGCTTAAAATAATATTGGCTCCAAACCGCTTGCCTAAATTGGCAATTATTCTTGCCCTTGTTGAAGGACCAGCAAGCTTAAATTTCGGTTTATAGGCTACAATTTTCTCATAAAATTTTTCAACGTGCCTATTTTCAATAGCAGCCATTTCTCCATAAAAAATTTTCAGTTCTTCATCACCTGAAAGCTTCACCATTTCATGATAAAGAAATGCGGTATCAATTTCTGTTTGTATTGCTTTTTCCAGATTCATTATTTATTCTGTTATTAAATTAAATGCCCCTTTGGTTAAAAATTCAGTATCAGGATCAAAATCGCCTGCATTAAGAATTTGCACATTTCCATTGTAAGAAGCCCCTATTTTGACAGGCATTCTTCTAAATGTATTTACACTTTTTTGTTTCACCAACACAAAAAAATCATTCTCAATATTCGCTACAGCTTCTTGCGGCAAAGATTGCTCTTTATGTGTTGTTGTAATGATTTCTGTTTCCACATACATTCCCGGCGCAAATAATTTTGCATCTTCTTCATTTACCAAATCTCCGTGAATATCAATAGTTCTTTCCATCTCATTGATGGCTTTATTTATTAAATGAACTTTACCTTCATAAACTTCTTTAGATTCATTTTGAAGTATGATTCTAATTGTTTGGCCAACTTTTACCAAAGGGAGATCGTTTTCAAAAATCTTTAATTCTAAATGTAAATAATCGGTGTTGGTAATGGTCATTGCCACATCAGATGGATTTAAAAACATCCCTTTCCCAACCAGTATTGAAGTTACATAGCCAGATAAAGGTGATAAAACGCTTAAAACAGAGCTAATATTTTCTCCAGTTAAAGAATTGGCATTAATATTCATTAAACCTAATTTTTTTTGCAACGACTTATATTGAACAAGGGTTACTTTGTATTCCGATTCCGCCTTTAAGAAATTCTTTTGAGATGTCACATTGTCATCCAATAGCAATTTTTGTCTATCATAATCGGATTTTAAATAATTTAATCGCCCTTTTGCCTCCAAAAAATCTTGTTGTATCTGCACATATTCGGGATTTTCAATTGTAAATAACACTTGGCCTTTCTTCACTGCATCACCCGGTAAAAGAGTTATATTTTTAACATAACCTGCGAAATAGGCACTTACAGAAGCCTTGTTCTCTGGCGGCACATCAAACATTCCGTTAGCTTTTATTGAGGTACTGAAATCTTGCAGGCTAAGTTTCCCCAATTCCATATTAGATGCTATAAATTGAGATTCTGTGATTGTAATCGTGTCTGTGGTAATCCTTTGTGAAACTTCATTTGAGTTTTCTGCTTCTGAAGAATTTTTAGAATTACAGGACAACAAACTTATTATCAGTAAAATAAGTAATCCTAAATTATTTTTCATATTGTTGGTTATTTTTTTCATCATTAGTAGGTTAAAAAGTTTATTTCTATAACTGTTGAATTGTAGTCGAATAAATTTTGCATAAAGTTGATCTCTATATTCTTAGCACTTTCAAGGAGCTGAACGTATTGAAAAAAATCAATTTCTCCGCTCAGAAAAGCCTTTGAGGCATTTGAAGTTAAGGCGTTGGAAAGTTTTTTGCCCGTAAGATCATAATAATTAACAGCTTCTTCAAATTTCTTAAGATCAGATAACAATCCTTGGTATTTAGCTTTTAGTTGAATTTTATAGTTTTCAAACTCATTTTCCATAATCATTGTCTCAGTTTTGGCGGCGTTTATTTTTGATTTGTTAGCCCCAAACCATAAGGGAATGGCAATGCCAGCTTCAAAGCCAGCATATTGTTTTGCATTTGAACCAGTATTTGTTCCTTGAAAAATAGAAAACTGCAAATCTGGTAACAAGTGTTGTCTTTCCAATGAAAGCACTTTTTTAGACAACGCTGTTGAAGCCTCATAATACTGTATTCCAGGATGTTCATTCAAATCCAATTCCTGCAGTTTTAATCGTGGCATTTTACTTTCCCCAACCACAAAAATTGTGTCAGACTGCACCCATTGTTGCAAAAAATTGTAGGCTTTTTTAACACCTTCATTACTTTGTGAAAGCTGCAAAGAAATTTCTTTCTGTTTTGTTTCCGCAGTCAATTTTTCCAATAAATTGGTTTCACCAACCTCGTATCTTTTGTTTGCTGCCCTTGAAAACTGTCCGTACAAACTATCTAAATAAGTGTACTGTTTCACCAAATTATTGCTATAAACAACTTGATAATAAGCTTTGTACACTTCTTTTGTCAACAATCTTTCATTAAGCTTAAATTGGTGTGAAGACATCACTACTTTTTGTTTCTCAACTTTTCGTTGAGCTCCATAAATTGTTGGAAACATTATAGACTGGCTTACTCCAAAAACTTTTAGTGGAAGTCCGTTTTCAGCTAAATTACTCTGGTCATAATTATAATAAATCTTTGTTTTATCAATATTAAAAGCACTACCCAATAGTTGTTTGGATTGATTTACTCTTTCTGCGTAAGCCTTTAAACCATTGTTGTTTTTTAAAGCTAGTTTTACCGCTTGTTCAGAAGTCAGCTCCTTGTTTTGCGCCATTCCGAAAAAAGGTATTAACAAAATCAACAACATTGTAAATGGTTGTTTTTTGACTTTTACTTTGGTAGGATGTCCTTTTCTGTCGAACATCGCATAAAGAACAGGTAAAACCAACAAAGTTAATGCTGTTGCCGAAATTAATCCTCCAACGACTACTGTTGCCAGTGGCCTTTGCACCTCTGCGCCAGCCGACGTTGAAATTGCCATAGGCAAAAAGCCCAGTGCAGCAGCAGCAGCCGTAAGCAAAACAGGTCTCAGTCTATTTTTTGTTCCCATAAGTATACGTTTGTTGATATTTATTACACCGTGCGCTTTAAGTTCCTTAAATTCTTCAATCAATACAATTCCATTTAAAACCGCTATTCCAAACAAGGCTATGAATCCAACGCCCGCGGAAATACTGAAAGGCAAACCTCTAAAATAAAGCAAAAACACGCCCCCTATGGCTGATAATGGAATTGCACTATAAATAATTAAGGCTTCTTTTACGGAATCGAAGGCAAAATACAGCAGTACGAAAATTAAGACAAGCGCTATTGGAACCGCCACTTTTAATCTTGCCGATGCTGTTCGCAAATTTTCAAATTGACCGCCATAACTTATGGTATATCCAATTGGCAGTTTTACATCGCGATTTATAATTTCCTGAACATCTTTTACTACAGATTCTAAATCTCGGTTTCGCACATTCACGCCAACTACAATTCTTCTTTTTGTATTGTCACGAGATATTTTTGCCGGACCTTTAGTATAACTTATTTCGGCAAACTCACTTAATGGAAGTCTTGCTCCATTAGGTAACATTACTGAAGCCATTTCAATATTGTAAAGATCTTTTCGGTGTGCTTCATCATAACGAATTACCAAATCAAATTGTTTTTCTCCTTCAAAAACAGTTCCGGCTGGCATTCCTGCAAAACCCATCGTAATTACTTTATTGAGGTCTTCAATATTCAACCCATATTTAGCGATTTTCTGACGGTTATATTTTACCGACATTTGTGGCAATCCTGCTGTTTTTTCTACTGAAATATCTGCAGCGCCTTCCACATTTTGTATTGCCTTTTCAACCTCTAAAGCCTTTTTATAAAGCAAATCTAAATCTTCTCCAAATATTTTAATAGCTAAATCGGCCCTAACTCCCGTAATTAATTCGTTAAAACGCATTTCTATGGGTTGCGTAAATTCATAATCCACACCGGCAATTTCAGACAAAGCTTCCTTAAACTTATCGGCCAATTCATCCTTTGTTTTGGCAGAAACCCATTCGCTTTTTGGTTTTAGTTTGATTATGACATCGCTTTCTTCCATAGACATTGGATCGGTTGGGATTTCGGCAGCACCAATGCGGCTTACCACTTGATCAACCTCTGGAAATGACTTTAGTATTTTTTCCATTCGGGTTGTGGCTTCAATAGTTTTTGTTAATGAAGTTCCCGTTTTAAGTACTGGTTGAATTACAAAATCACCTTCATCAAGCGTGGGAACAAATTCACCACCCATTGTGCTATATACAAAACCGGTTAACACCAATAATGATATTGCCATTCCTAAAACCAACTGTTTTTTTCGCAAAGCCCAAGCAATGGTAGGTTGATATTTTGCGATAAGAAATGCAATTAATCTTGATGAAATTGTTTTTTTATCAGTATTTGATGGCTTGATAAATAGAGAAGCCATTACCGGAATATACGTGAAACACAAAATCATAGCACCAATAAGGGCAAAACAAAATACCAATGCCATTGGCCTGAACATTTTACCTTCCACATTAACCAAAGATAAAATTGGAATAAAAACGATAATGATAATTAGCTGTCCAAAAACTGCAGAATTCATCATTTTAGTTGCACCTTGATAGGTGATTTTATCTATTAATCCTTGTCTTTCATTTTTTGGAAGCGCCAATAAATTGGCCCGCTGACTTGTTATTTTAAAAGCAATAAATTCGACTATAATAACAGCACCATCAATAATAATCCCAAAATCAATAGCGCCAAGGCTCATTAAATTGGCATCAACACCAAAAATATACATCATAGATAAAGCAAATAGCAAACACAATGGAATTACTGATGCCACGACTAACCCAGAACGTAAATTTCCCAAAAGTAAAACCACCACAAAAATGACGATTAAACAGCCCAAAATTAGATTTTCAGCAATAGTAAACGTTGTTTTTGCTATAAGCTCACTTCTTTCCAAAATTGGATTAATGGTTATTCCCGGTGGCAATGAAGATTGAATTTCTGAAACTCGCAGTTTTACCGCTTCAATAACGGCACTCGAGTTTGCCCCTTTCAGCATCATTACTTGTCCTAAAACTTTCTCTCCTTCCCCATTTCCCGTAATGGCGCCAAAACGATTTGCATAACCAAAACCAACCGAGGCAATATCTTTTATGAAAATAGGAACCCCATCTCTATTAAGGATAACGATATTTTCAATATCTTCAACCGAACCCGCAAGCCCTTCACCTCTAATAAAATAGCTTTCATTTACTTTTTCAATATAACCGCCACCGGCTATGCTGTTATTTTTTTCCAAAGCGTTAAAAGCTTCAAAAATGGAAATATTCATCGCACGCAATCGCTCGGGATTTACGGCAACCTCATATTGTTTAAGATGTCCACCCCAAGTATTTACTTCAACAACACCAGGAATTCCTGATAATTGACGTTTTACGGACCAATCTTGGATGGTGCGAATATCTGAAAGCGAATATTGGTCTTTATATTTTGGGTCTACATCAAGAATGTATTGGTAAATCTCTCCCAATCCGGTTGATACCGGACCCATAAATGGCGCTCCAAATCCGACAGGGATTTTTTCTTCGGCACTTTTAATTTTTTCTGCAATAAGTTGGCGCGGAAGATAAGTTCCCATTTCATCCTCAAAAACAACAGTAACTACAGATAATCCAAATTTTGAAACCGACCGAATTTCTTTAACACCCGGTAAATTGGCCATTTCTAACTCAATGGGATAAGTTAAAAATTTCTCAACATCTTCTGTAGCTAAATTTCTGGACGTAGTAATAACCTGAACTTGATTATTGGTTACATCCGGCACTGCCCCAATTGGAATATTGGATAATGAATATAATCCAAATCCAACAATACCAGCCGTAAATAGCAACACAATAAGCTTATGGTGTATACTATACTGAATAATTTTTCCTAACATTTTTTTTAGTTTAGTAAGTAATTAGTCCGCGAATGTAAAAGAGAAATCTAAAAGGTTTCTAAACCATTTCTTAATATTTGCTTAAAATTTAACAGTAACCGTAGTGCCAACACCAAATACACTTTCTAAATTTAGCTTTGCGTTGATGGCATCTGCAGCTTTTTTAGCAATGGAAAGACCTAACCCGTTTCCGAATATTTCTTTGTGATTTAAGGCATCTGATCTAAAAAATGGATGAAATAACTGGTCCATATCTTCTTTTTTTATGCCAATACCTTCATCCGTAATTTTAAAGATAACACCTGATTCATTATCTGAAACTGTAATGTGCAATATTGAATTATTGGTTGAATATTTTATGGCATTGCTGATGATATTATCCAATATTAGGTTGGCATAATACTGCTGAACTAAAGCTTCTTTAGAAGTTTCTATATCCAAATCCAATGTTAGGTTTTTGGAAGAAATTTCTTTTTTAAAACGCGATAAATTTTCATCAACAAGAATAGATAATGGTGCCGAAACTAAAATATTTGATGGGAAGGCATTTTTATTTGATTTTGAATCGAGTCTGGCCAACAACAACAATTGTTCAATGATGGTGGTCATTCTGTCAATTTCTGAAAGGCTATATTTTATCTTTTCTTCGTATTCATTTTGTTCCCGAGGTTTTCTGATTAAAACCTCTAAAGTTCCTCGAAGTGATGAAAGTGGTGTTCGCAGTTCGTGTGAAGCATCTGAAGTAAATTGACGTTCTTTTGCTACGGCAGTTTCTATGCGTTGCAGCAACTCGTTTATACTTGAAGACAGATGGAACAATTCATCTTTGTGATCGGGTAAATTAACCCTTTCATTCAGGTTATTTTTTGTTATTCTATTAGTGGTTTCTATAATATTTTTGATTGGCACTATGCTTCTGCCTGCCAAAAACCTTGAACTATAATATAAACCCGCCAAAAGCAGCAAATAGGAAACTATAAGCACATTTCTTAATTTCAAAAACACCATATTTGATGATTCTAAAGACATTGCGGCGGCTACATAACCTTTTATTTTACCGTTTTGTTCAATGGGAATTTGTATTTGACGTATAGGTTTTTTAATCAAGTTTTCATTGAAATGACCACCAAACTCCACCTGTTTTCTAAACGGAAGCGCATCTTTTTTAAGATTGGGTGATTTGTCCATTGTGTTACCGTTTTTATCAAAAATCTGAATAAAAACTGGATTTACCTGAATCTCTTTATGTTCAATTTCTTCCCATTCTTCTTTGTTTATAAACTGAATACTGTCGCCTAATATTTTAATTTCATCAGTATGCTTTTCAGCTTCATAGGTAAGGTCGCTGTCTAAATTTTGGTAAACCGTTTCCTGAACCACAAAATAAACCACACTAAAAATAACCGCCACTATAATCGCCGTAGCAATCATATAGTGCAAGGCAATTCTATTTCTGAAACTTAAATTCATCGTTTAAAATTTTGATTGTTAGTTTTGGGAAGTGTTGCGTATTTAATAATTTTAAAAATTCAAGAAAATTTTATTATAATTCTTTTGCCATATAGCCAATTCCTCTCACAGTTTGAATATAGTTTTCATCCTCATTTAAATGTAGTTTTTTTCTTAATGCGTTGATATAAACATCAATAACACCAGTATTGTATTCAAAATGAATGTCCCAAACGCTCTCAATAATTCGGGTTCTTCTGCAAACCATTCCTTTATTTCGCATTAAAAATTCTAATAGCGCGAACTCTTTTTGGGTCAGATTAATTTCTTCTCCATTTTTTACAACTTGATGATTTCCTGTGTTTAACGTTATGTTTCCAAGGATAAATACCGAATGCTCTCCAGATTTTGGCCGTAATTGAACTTTAATTCTTTCTAAAAGTTCTTCAAAATGAAAAGGTTTTTTAATGTAATCATTGGCTCCCGACTGCAATCCGAAAATAGTTTCATCAACGGTATCTTTGGCCGTTAAAAAAATAACAGGGGTATCTTTAAATTCTTTTCTGAATTGGCGACAAACCTCAATACCACTGATACCGGGAATCATCCAATCCAACAACAATAAGTCATAATCTCCCGAAAGTGCCAATTGAAGACCTTTGTTTCCATTCTCCGCAATATCAACAGAAAAAGACTCTTCCTCAAGTCCTTGTTGAAGGAAATTGTAAATTCCTGGTTCGTCTTCCACTATTAAAATTCTCATAAGGCAAAATTAGTCTATAAATATAGAAAAATCTTAGCCATTTCTTAAGAGTTACTTAAAATGTTCGACAAAGAAATTTAAATTCTAAGTTGAAAATTGGAGATTAAAAGTTCTGTTAAATTTTTAATAATCGCTATTTTAATTGATTTTTATCATAAAATCTTAACCAACTTTAACAACAGAAAAAGCTGTTTTTAGTATGAATTTGCTACAGCATTAACATTTATTAGGTTTTTTATGATCCCAAATAAATTAATTTCATATTGAGGGAAATCATTTTAGAAACATTATTTTGATTTTATATTTGAACTAGAAATTATGTTTAACTTAAATGATAATGTCATGACACTAGTGAAATTTAGACAAAGACCTTGGGAGAACCTGTTTACTACAGATTTATTGGATTTTGACACCCAAAATTTATTTAACGATAAATTATGGATGAAGAGAATGAACGAACCAGCATTAAACATCAAAGAAAAAAAGGACGGATTTGAAATTGAGCTTGCTGCTCCAGGATTCGACAAAAAAGATTTTGTAGTTAATATTGCTGATGGATGCTTGAATATTATGGCAAAAAAATCTGAAAAAAAAGAAGAAAAAGAAGAAAACTATACTCGTAAGGAATTTAGCTTCAATTCTTTTGAAAAATCTTTACAGCTTCCAGAAACTGTAATAGATGAAAAGATAAAAGCCAAATATGAAAACGGCATCTTAAAATTTAGTCTTGCCAAAAAAGAAGAGACTAAAAAACAAAAACCAAAAATGATAGAAATTTTGTAAAAGAAGTTTCTTGTTCATTATTCTGGACTTTATTTCCCCACAAATAAAGTCCAGAATATTAAAACAAATTATAAAATTAATAAAAACAACATCATGAAAACTGGAAATATTTTATTGGGCGTTTTGGCCGGGGTGGCAATTGGAGCTACTATGGGAATTTTATTTGCGCCAGAAAAAGGTGCAACCACAAGAAAAAGAATCATTAAAAAAGGTGAAAAATTTGCTGATGATTTAGAGGATAAATATGATGAATTCATAGAAAACATCACTGAAAAATATGAAGACCTAAAAGAAAAAGCAGCTGATATGGCCGAAAAAGCCAAACGTAAAGCCGAAGAGTTCACTGAAAAAGCCAAGAATGAAGCCGCAAAAGTGACTGAAAAAGCAAAACATGAAGCTGAAAGAATGGCGAAAAAAAATAAATACGGAGAAGAAGTTGAAGCATAAAAAACAGTTTCTGTAAACTCAAAAAATGTTAATGGAAAAGCATTTGGCAATTAGGGAAGATGGTTATGCCATTTTTTCCTAATTGTCAATTAATTTGCGAATTACAGCTAAGTATAAAAAGACCAAAAATCATGAAAACTCCCGGAAGTTTAATTGAATTGTTATTTGAGAAAATAGAAGAATACAGTAAAACAAACTATGAACTTATTAAGTTCAAATTATTAAAAACAACCGCTATCATTGTTCCTGCATTAATTTCAAGGCTCATTGTGGTTTTGGTGTTTTTTTTCTTTACACTTATTTTGAGTGTCGGAATTGCTTTCCTGTTAAGTGAAATGTTCGATAATTTATATGTTGGATTTTTTATTGTTGCCGCATTTTATCTGGTGATAGGTATCATTTTCTATTTCTTTCTCTATAACTGGATCAAAAAACCAATGGGCGATTCAATTGTTAAACAAATACTTAAACAGCAATAGTTATGGAAAAAATACAATCGCTATCAGAACTTGAAAACGCCATAAAACTATTTCAGTTTAAAAAGGCTGAAGATGAACAATTGCTAAAAGAGCTGTCTTATATGATTTATGAGAATGCAAAACCCATAAATATGATTAAAAACTTATTTAAAGAGCCTATTGAATCCCAAAATATAAAAGACAGTTTGTTAACCACTTCCGTTGGGCTAGGCGCCGGTTATCTCTCAAAATTACTGTTTCAAGGGGTTGCGCGCGTTCCGTTTAAAAATTTTATTGGCAGCGCTTTAATGCTGAGCGTTGAAAACCTGATATCAAAAAACCCAGGTGTTATAAGCACATTGTCATCATTATTTCTGAATACTTTCAGTAAAAAACCCAAAAAAGATGCTGATTATGAAGATGTTCATAAAGAACCAGATAATGGGCCAATAGATTTAGAAACTATTTATTAATTAGGTAGAAAAACGGGCAATAAATCAGACTTTAAATAACATTCTCGGGAATATGGAATGAAAATCAATCATTGGATTTGAAATAAATATAAAAAAACAACAACTACCGATGTTTTAATAAACCTATTAACATTTTTAACCTGAGCAAAATCATTTTAGAAACGATATTTTTGGCTTAATTTAAGCTTTTCTAATTTATGTTGTTATTCTCATTTATATGGATTTATCAACCTTACACATCGTTAATAGCCCATATGCGATTGCTTCAAAAAATGTGGTACTCCAATTAAATAGCGATGTGGAATTAGGATTGGAAAAATCACAAGTTGTAGAACGCATTTCACAATTCGGAAAGAATGAAATTCCGCTAAAAAAACCAAAATCAAAATGGCACATATTTATTGAACAATTTCTTAACGCCATTATCTATATTTTAGTAGTAGCTGCATTATTATCGTTTCTGTTTAAGGATTGGCCCGAGGGAATTGCCATACTTATTGTCATTATTATTACTGTTTCCATTGGCTTTTTTATGGAATTACAAGCTATAAATTCCTTAGAAACCTTGCGTAAAATGGGTCAAGCGGCAACCAGTGTATTGCGAGACGGTAAATTATTACGTGTAAAAGCTTCTTTTTTGGTTCCCGGTGACATTATTATTTTAGAAGCTGGTGATGTAGTCTCTGCCGATGCACGCTTAATTACCGTAGAAAATTTAACTACAAAAGAAGCTGCTTTAACAGGAGAAAGCACCCAAGTTGAAAAAAAAACAGACTCTTTGCCCATAAATACGCCCATAGTTGAGCAAAATAATATGGTTTTTAAAGGAACTTTGATCACAAAGGGAAGTGCAAAAGCTATTATTACCTCAATTGGAATTCACACAGAATTAGGGAAAATTCAGCAATTGGGCGCAGAAGTTGACGCGGAAATAACGCCACTTGAAAAAAAATTACGCCACCTCAGCAAATGGCTTATTTGGTTAACACTATCATTAACCATTATTATTGTGATTACGGGCTCTATCAGAGGAGTCGATTTTATCCTGATGCTTCAAACTGGCATTGCGCTTGCTGTTGCTTCAATACCAGAAGGATTGCCAATTGTGGCAACTATAGCTTTGGCGCAGGGAATGCTAAAATTGTCCAAAAAACAGGTCATTATTAAAAAATTAGAAGCTGTTCATACCCTGGGCGCAACAAACGTAATTTGTACAGATAAAACAGGAACGCTTACCGAAGATCAAATGAAAGTACATACGCTGGTTTTTGAAAATGATTCTTTTGAAAATGTAAATCCTAAAAATAAGGAAGAATTAAACGCTTTTAAAAATCTGCAAGCTTTTGAAAAAATGATAATGGCAGCTATGCTTTGCAATGACGCCATTTTTTCACCCACAGACAAACACGGTGATTCCATAGATTTGGCTTTGACTGAATTTGCTTTTGATGCCGGCTTTGACCCAACTTCTGTAAAAAAGAACAATCCAGAAAAAATGGAAGTGGCTTTTGATGCAGATCGTAAATTGATGGCTACCGTAAATCAGCATCAAAAAAACTTTCATGTGTATGCAAAAGGCGCTTATGAAAGTATTGTTGAATGTTGCGACACCATCTTGAAAAATGGCAAAAAAGCAAACTTCGAAAACAAAGCGAAGTGGCATCAAAAAGTTGATGATTTGGCTTCTCAGGGATTGCGGGTTTTGGCATTTGCATTCAAAGAATCAAAAAAAATTCCCGAATATGAAACTTTATTGCAACAACTCACTTTTATAGGTTTGATTGGATTTATAGATCCGGCAAGAGAAGATGTTAAAGCAACGATTGCCACTTATAAAAATGCAGGAATCCGTGTGATCATGATAACGGGCGACCATCCGGGAACCGCAAAAAAAATAGCCCATGAAATTGGTTTGTTGGAAATTGATGCGCATAACGACAAAGTATTGGCCGGAAAACACATTCCTGAACTGATAAATTTAAGCGAAACAGACAAATATAAACTGCTAAACGCCTCTGTTTTTGCAAGGGTAACGCCAAAACAAAAACTAGACCTAATTGCCCTTTTTCAGCAGAACAATAATATAGTGGGAATGATTGGAGATGGTGTAAATGATGTTCCGGCACTTAAAAAAGCGGATATCGGCATCGCTATGGGAATTAGAGGAACTGAAGCTGCTAGGGAAACAGCCGACGTCATTCTAAAAGATGATAAATTCACTTCTATTGAATTGGCTATCAAACAAGGCCGGGCCATTTTTGAAAATATTCGCCAGTTTGTGGTGTATCTTTTATCAAGCAATTTGGCAGAAATAATTTCGGTTGGAACCGCCGCATTGCTGGCATTGCCTTCGCCGCTGTTACCGCTTCAAATATTATTTCTGAATCTGATAACCGACATTTTTCCTGCGCTGGCTTTAGGACTTGGCAAAGGAGAAGTTGATATTATGAATAAACCGCCAAGAAAAGCCGATGAACCCATTATGACGACCAAATTATGGAAAGCCACCATTATTTACGGATTGTGCATCACTGCTGGCGTTCTTGGCATTACTGCTTATTCTCATTTTGTATTGAAATTGGCTCCAAGCGAAATTAATAATATGGCTTTTTTTACCTTAATTTTCGCCCAATTACTTAATGTATTTAATATGCCGAAACGCCATTTGTCGTTTTTCAAAAATGAAGTGACTTTAAATCCTTGGATTTGGTATGCCATTGCATTGTGCATTTTTATAACAGGCGTGGCTTATGTTATTCCGCCAATAGCAAAAGCACTTTCCCTGGTGCCATTAACTGCAGATAAATTCGGATTGGTGTTTTTATTTGGATTTGGGGCATTGTTGCTTACCCAAATTTTCAAACGAATTGGCAGTACCATTTAAAAGCAGAACTGCTTATACTTTTAAGAAAAATAAATCGCTGAATTACATAAATTGCACAAAAATTCATAACTTATCTGCTATAAAAACCTGTACCATTAAAAATCTATTTCTGTTTTTGTTTTTATCATCAATTTTGTTGACAAGTTGCGCCAGCACAACCGGCAACGTTAAAGGAACAGTATGTTATCCTTCGGAATATATTCCGGCAACGATTGTTTATCTAAAAAACAAAGAAACCAATAAAATATATTCTTTGGACATAGAAGAAAATCAGAAGCATTTTAAATTTAAAAAAATTCCTGCAGGAAATTATATTGCGTTTGCTTACACCGTTCAGGAAGTTTCAACCGATGTCAATAATAAAACCTCAATTGCAAACGGCGGTTACACATATGCGGTTCCTTGTGGATTGACCGTTGATTGCAAAGATCATTCGTTGCTTATTTTTAAAGTTGAAAATGGCAAAACCACCAAAAAAATTCAAATTTGCGACTGGTTTGGAGCGATTATGAAAGGAAATTAAGCTCATTCGCCATTGCAGGCCTGGATTTGCATTGCAAAAAAACTAGTAAATGAGTTAAATTACCTATGTTCTAATTAAAAAAATAGCAAATAGAGATAAAATACACTTCAACAATTAAATAAAAATAATTAAACATAAAAATGTGTGAATTTTGCAACTATTACCAAAAGTTGTGTAACTCAAATGTGTTTTAAAGTACGCAAATTTGTATAACTCTTTTAAAGAGCATATTATTAATTTAAAACACAAATAAAATGAAAGAATTAAAATATATAATACTCGGATTTGGATTAATTTTCGCAAGCGAATCACAGGGACAAATTTCTGTAAATTTAAATATTGGTTCACAGCCACAATGGGGCCCTTCTGGTTATTCAGACGTACGTTATTATTATCTTCCGGATGTTGATGCCTATTATGATGTTCAAACATCAAGGTTCATTTATATTTCAGGAAACACATGGGTTCGTAGAAAATCTCTTCCAAATCAATATAGAAATTATGACTTGTATAATGGCTATAAAGTAGTGATGACCGATTATCGTGGCAACGCTCCTTATACTTATTACAAACAGCATAAAGTTAAATATGCAAAAGGATATCACGGTAATTACCAAAAAACCAATGGACATAGACCCGAAAACGGAAACCATAGATCGAAAGGAAAATCTGATGATCATAAAAAAGACAGAAAACATTAGTCTGCGCAATTATAAAGAATTGCCCGCCGTGTTGAAAGTATGTTCTTAGCACCCCCAAAGAAATTTACATAAATTAAGAAATTAATTTAATACAATACGAAAAAGTGATGGTTTAAGGCTCCATAATAAATAAAGTCTTGGCTTAAAATACAATCGGCCCCAAAGCATATTTACAATTTTGATAATTTTTTGATTAATTGTGATATAAAGAGATGAAGGCGTTTATTGGAATGAAAATCCCGAAACAATAAACGTCACTGTCTCTTATTAAAAAAGAAATTGAGTTGTTAATTATAGCAGCTATTATTAAGCAGGTAAATATTTACCTGTTTTAAGCATGATACAAACATTTGTAAAAAACAAGAAACAAGGAACTTTTTCTGATTTCAAGAAAGTTTAAATTAAAAAGTTTTTGAAAATAGAAATATTTTTAGACATGAAAACATTTTTTAACATTCTTTTTAGCGTTTAACGTACCTTGTGCAAAAAAAATAGAATTGTGAAGTTATATATAAAATATATGGTAAGCAACCGTTGTAAAATGGCTGTAAAGGATGCTTTAAGAAAGCTGAAACTTCATTTTGTTGTGGTTGATTTAGGTGAAGTGGACATCATGGAAAATATTAATGAGGAGCAGCGAGCCCAGTTAAAAATGGAATTATACAACTCTGGGCTCGAATTGATGGATGACAAAAGAGCGATGCTGATAGAAAAAATAAAAAATGTGATTATTGAAATGGTGCATTATTCAGAAGAAGCCATCAAAGTAAATTTTTCCGACTATTTAAGTGAAAAATTAAATCATGATTATACCTATCTGGCAAATTTATTTTCGGAAGTACAGGGAACTACCATTGAGCAGTTTATAATCGTCCATAAAATAGAACGCATCAAAGAGTTAATAATTTATGGCGAATT
>CAMDPE010000029.1 GCA_945903795.1 Lutibacter flavus
GTCCAATTACAGCGGACAATTGTATATCGCACATTGTGAGGAAACTAATAAAAAATCATTAAAATCTGAATTAAAACCATCCCAAAAAACCACCATCCTTATTGGTCCGGAAGGTGATTTTTCGTCCAAAGAAATTCAACAAAGTTTGGCCAATAACTTTATTCCTGTATCTTTGGGACAAAGCCGTTTGCGAACTGAAACTGCCGGTATAGCAGCAGTTCACAGCGTGGCATTTGTAAATGAATGAATTTGATGATTACATTTCCGAACTTAATTACTTTATTATATGCACGTAAATTAAAAGTGGCGCTTGTTACTTTTGCTTTCTGCCTATTGCCTGTTTCCTTTATTTCAGCACAAGAAATAGCCATATTAAAGTATAACGGCGGCGGTGATTGGTACGCAAACCCAACGGCCTTGCCTAACCTAATAAAATTTTGCAACAAAAACATAAAAACTTCGATTAAAGAAAATCCCGAAACAGTTGAAGTAAATAGTGTTGCCCTTTATAATTATCCCATTGTTTTTATGACCGGACACGGAAATGTAAGTTTTACAGATGACGATATTGAAAATTTAAAAAATTATCTGACTTCGGGTGGGTTTTTGCATATTTCCGACAATTACGGATTAGACAATTTTATCCGAAGAGAGATGAAAAAGGTTTTTCCAACACTCGATTTTAAAGAAATCCCATACAATCATCCCATTTATCATCAGACTTTTAATTTCGAAAACGGCTGTCCGAAAATTCATGAACACAACAACAAACAATCCCAAGGTTTTGGGTTATTTTATGAAGGAAGACTGGTTTGTTTTTATGATTATGAAGCGGATTTAAGCGATGGCTGGGAAGATGAAGAAGTACATGGTGATCCTTTAGAAATTCGTATAAAAGCCTTAAAAATGGGAGCAAATATTGTTGAATACGCCTTTAAAAACTAATATGCCAGAAAATTTAGATTCCTTAAAAATTAATTTTGACACCGAAGGACTTTGGGTGCTTAACATCACACTAGCCATAATTATGTTTGGCGTGGCGCTTGGAATTACTATGGACGATTTTAAACGCTTATTTCAAAATCCAAAAATTTTATTGACTGGGGTAATTTCACAGTTTATTTTATTACCGTTGGTTACTTTCATTTTTATAAAATTGGTGAATCCAATGCCAAGCATCGCTTTAGGAATGATGATGGTAGCTGCTTGTCCGGGTGGAAATATTTCTAACTTTATGACCCAAATGGCAAAGGGAAATTCGGCATTGTCAATTAGCCTAACCGCATTCTCAACCTTAGTTTGCCTGGTAATGACACCCTTTAATCTCTATTTTTATGGAAATTTATATGCGCCAACTGCCGAAATTCTTCAAACCATAGAATTGAATCCTTGGGAATTGGTAAAATTGGTTACCCTAATTTTGGGAATTCCGCTAATTCTTGGTATGTGGGTAAAAAAATCTAAGCCTGGATTGTCTGCAAAATTAGCAAAAATCCTAAAACCTGTTTCATTGCTTATTTTTATGCTTTTTATTGTTATTGCTTTCTATGAAAATTTGGATATATTCATAAATTATATTGAATATGTGCTTCTTTTAGTAATTGTACATAATTTACTGGCATTTTTAACTGGCTTTTATTTTGCCAAATTGATGAAACTATCCTTTATAGATCAAAAAACTATTTCAATTGAAACAGGAATTCAAAACTCCGGATTGGGTTTGTTGCTTATTTTTAGTTTTTTTAATGGTTTGGGCGGTATGGCACTTCTGGTAGCATTTTGGGCAATTTGGGATATTTTTTCAGGCTTGGCTATCGCTACATATTGGTCTAAACAAAAAACAAAAGCATAAATTTGAGAAATATTTGGTATAACATCATCAGAATTTATGTAAAAACCGGACTGTTCTTTTTATTCAAAAGAATAACTGTTTACGGCAAAGAAAATATTCCCGAAAAAGGTGCTGTAATTTTTATTGGAAATCATCAAAATGCCTTAATTGATGCAATCATAGTTCCAACCACCAACAGAAGAAACATCCATTTTTTAACCAGAGCCAGCGCCTTCAAAATTGGTTTGGTTGACCAAATATTACGGTCTTTAAATATGATTCCAGTTTATAGAATAAGAGACGGAGTTCGAACCATAGAAAAGAATTTTGAAGTTTTTGAGCAATGCATTGAAATTTTGAAAGAAAAAAAAGCCATTCAAATTTTTGCTGAGGGAGAACATCATTTAGAGAGAAGGATTGGACCACTAAAAAAAGGATTTGCACGAATTATATTGGGAACACTTCAAAAATATCCCGACTTACCTATTTACATTGTTCCAATCGGTATTAATTACGATTCCCATTTGAATTTTCCATCAAGTACTTCTATTTATTATGGAAAACCAATACTTGCCAATCAATATATTGATGTTAAAAAACCTGATTTAAAATTTACGGAAATCACAAATCAAGTTTCAATAGCATTAAAATATTTAACGCTTCACGTGGAAGATTCTCTAAATTATGATGAAATTATCGTAAAATTGGATGCGCTGAATGTGGATTATTTAAATCCGTTTGAAGCCAATAAATTACTTAAAAATATCGAAATTTTTCCTTCAAAAGAATTTGTAAAACACGATAAAATGAATTGGTTTGCTCCTATCCATTTTATTGCAAAACTAAATAGCATTTTCCCTTTGCTGATTTGGAGCTACATCAAACCAAAAATTAAGGATGTGGTTTTTACAAATACCTTCAGATTTGCCATAATCACAACGTTGTTTCCACTGTTTTATTTACTTCAAACAGCAATAGCCTATTACTTTTTTAATTTAAAATTTGCCATTATTTACCTTTTAAGCAGTATTTTACTTGGAGTTATTTCAGCCAAAACAATGACAATTACTTAATTATTGCATCTTGTATCAATTGCTGAATTTCCGTTCTGATATTGTATTTCACCAAGTCCATATTTTCTGAAGTTGGGAAAACCCTATTCGATAAAAACACATATATAATTTCCGATTCAGGATCAGCCCAAGTATAAGTTCCTGTAAAACCGCTATGGCCAAAACTACTGTCGGATACGCATCCACAAGTGGCTTTTATATTTTCATCTAGTTGCGGTTTGTCGAAACCGATACCTTTTCGCACTCCTTCATTTGCATAATAACGATGGTTAAATTTATCAATGGTTTCTGGTTGAAAGTATCTTTGTCCACCATAATAACCTTTTTGAAGGTACATCTGCATCATTTTAGCAATGTCATTCGCATTTGAAAATATACCGGCATGACCACCAATTCCGCCTTGCATAGCAGCGCCCATATCGTGCACATCTCCATGAACTAGTTTAAAACGATAATAATTGTCTTTTTCCGTTGGCACTATCTCTGTTCTTGAAAATTTTTCCAAAGGCAAATAAGTGGTTCTGTTTGCACCCATCGACCTATAAAAGTGCAATTGGGTCAATTCATTTAAATCACTTTTATAATAATGTTCAATATATTCCTTAAAAATATAAAAAGGCAAATCACTGTATTTGTATTCCTTCTTTTTAAGTAATTCTGTACGAGCAATAATATTAAACATTTCATCCTTATAAGTGCTGAGCAAATATAAACTATCCGTAATTTTAATATTGAATTTACGGCTTCTTTCACTGCGGTAAAAATTAGTTGAAGGCTTTTTGGTAACACTGTCAAGCGTGCTTAAATAAAAAGGAATCCAAGGTTTTAGCTTACCATAATGAGAAAGCACTTCTTTCACCGTTAATTTATTTTTATTTGTTTTTCTTAATTTATGAATCAAACTTCCTAAAGTACTGTTTAGATGCAAAATATTTCGTTCTTCAAGCTCCATGATTAACGGTAATGTTGCCACTATTTTTGTCATAGAAGCAATATCATACAAGTCACTGTTTTTAACAGGTGTGATGTTTTCATCTGTATGAAAACCAAAACTTTTATTGTACACTACTTTTCCTCTTCGAGCGACCAAAATTTGCATTCCAGGCGCCATTTTCCCATTTAAAATAACGCTGGCCACCGAATCAATTTTACTTAATTTTTCACTGCTTAAACCTACATCTTCAGGAATTGAATATCCTAAAATTCCAAATGAATTGGACATCAATCCCTCATTTTCTGAAAATTGACCCGAGATAGAAACCGGCAGTTTTCCTTTGATATTCAAAGCGCCAAATAACATTTGGGCCGAAATTTCCTGGGCAATTTTACTGTTTTGAAAGGAAACTAAAACACCTTCAATATTTTCAAAATTTTCAAGCTGTAATAAACTATACGGACTTGCGAAAATATCTAAAATTACGTTTTTTGTTTTGGAAATTTCTTGAAGCTTGAGCAATTCTTCTTCTGTAAATTTATAATCCTGCCACGGACTGTCATTAGATTTATGAAATCCGACAATTACCAGATTATAAGGCTTTAATACTTTAATTAAATTATCTAACGTATCGTTTAAAATTTCATCAACAGCAGCATAATTTTTTAACATTTTTAAAAAATCATTATGATTTGCATCACCCAATTTAACATAGGCGATTTTCTTCCTTTCTAAATGCTGAATTGGAAAAATCGAGGATTCATTTTTGAGCAAGGTTATTGAATTTTCCACTAAATTCCGATGAAGCAATTCATCTTCAATGGAATTTAAATCTTGCTGCAAATTTTCCAATTCAATGCTTTTGTATTTATTTAATCCTGCCCAATATTTAGCTTTTAATATTTTTCTGACGGAATAATTGATGCGTTCTTCAGTAATCAAGTTTTCTTTTAATGCAGCTTTAATGGTGTCAACGGCCAATGGCACATCGGTTGGAATTAATAACATGTCATTGCCTGCCAACAAAGCATCCAAATTAATATCTCCCAATTCCGAATAATTTGATACGCCTTTCATATTTAGCGCATCGGTTAAAATCAACCCCTCAAAATTTAATTTCTCCTTCAATAATTTGGTAATCACCTGATAAGAAAGTGACGTTGGGCAATCTTTATTTTCTTCTAAACCTATCACACTTAGATGGGCCACCATTACGCTGGTTAAATTACTGTCTATTAATTGTTTATAAGGATATAGCTCAATAGAATCCAACCGGTTAAAATCAAAATCCAAAACCGGCAGAGATTTGTGGGAATCAGTTGCCGTATCTCCGTGGCCGGGAAAATGTTTGGCATTGGACAACACGTTTTCACTTTGTATTCCTCTCACAAAAGCCAATGATTTTTTTGTTACATTTATCCTGTTTTCACCAAAAGAACGATTTCCAATAATTGGATTTTCAGGATTTATATTGATATCCACCACTGGGGCAAAATTAATATGAATACCCATTCGCTTGCATTGTTTACCTAATTGGGCACCAAAATTTTCCAATAATTTATTGTCAGTTATTGCTCCAAGTGTCATATTCCATGGAAAACGATAGGTATCTTTTAAACGCATATCCAATCCCCACTCACCATCAAAACCAATGAGCAATGGAATTTTTGAAACGGATTGAAAATTGTTCGTTAAAATAGCTTGATTTTGTGGCGTTCCCTGCATAAATATCAAACCACCTATATGATAGTTTTTAATTAAACTGTCAATAAAAATTCGGTGATTTTCATCTTTATTAGAATAAGCCTGAACCATAAACAACTGACCTATTTTTTCATCGATAGTCATTTTGTTTAAAATACTGTCCACCCATTTTGCTTGAGATTTTATATCTTTTGTTAGTAAAGGATCCAAGGTTTGTGCTTCCAAAAAAGCACAATTTAGCAGTAATGAAAGGAACAATATTTTTTTTATCATGTAATTTTTTAATTGAGGAATCTTTGAATTAACAATTTACTATAACAACATCATTATCAATAATGAAACCAAAAATAATTAGAAATTACATTTTTTGGAAGTGTGTGTAAATAATATTCAAGTTGAACAGGAAAAATTTTTTAATTAATCAACATTAATTATTAATTGGCAAAAACCGTTTATGCCAACTTTTATCGGCTGTAACCTCCCAATTTTGTTCAAAATCGCCTTTATTGGTAATCATATTGTTAAACACCAAAGTGTTTGAAGTTATTTTTTGTTGTTTGGCATAATTTTGAAAATTGGCCATACTTACCACATTGATGTTGTTGTTGTCTTTAAATGAAATATTTAATTTATTGGTTAAATCAATGTCGAATTTTTTTTCAAATTGCTTGATCAAATTAACTGAAGCATCTATGGAGCAGCCTGAAACTTCATTATAATTTTCATCGACCGCAATCACGATAAATTGATTGTATTTGATTTGGTAAGAAGCTTTTAAATCATCTCCATGACGTTTCCAAGCGCCTATAAAATTTTCTAAATTTTGGCTTATTTCTGCAACTTCCTTTTCTGAGAATTCTCTGTTGGATTGATAAATCCAAATTTTAGAGGTGTTTTCCAAACTGTCAAAATTTACTAACATACTATATTTTTTGATTGAATTTATTTTTTAAATCTTCAAGGGTAACCTCTTCTTTTTTAGGATGTAAACGCTCTTTTATTTCCCCCAATACTTTTTTGGTGTACAAAGGAAAATCGGCATTTTGAATCCACGAATAATATCCTTTATCATCTTTTAAAACTTTTTCAACTTTATAGCCTTTATATTTCCCAAACGTGAAAATTTCTTCATTTTCTTCATTAAATAATATAAATCCGGCTAAATCGGCTCTTTTTACGTGAGTTGAATAATCGTTTAAAAACTGAACGTCATTTTCTAAATCTTCATATCTCTCTAACTGTGCCAATAAAATTTCATAAGTTGCATTGGTGTCTGCCTCAGCTGAATGGGCATTTTCTAAACTTTCACCGCAATAAAATTGATAGCCGGCACTTAGAGTTCTTTCCTCTTTCTTATGAAATATCACCTGTACATCAATAGAAACCCTGTTTTTCATGCTAAAATCAACATTGGCACGCAACATTTCTTCGGCCAACAACGGAATGTCAAATCGGTTTGAATTGAATCCTGCCAAATCACAGTCTTTTATCAATTCACTAACTTTTGACGCCAACTCGTTGAATGTTGGCTCGTTAGCCACTTTTTCATTGGTAATTCCGTGAATGTCTGAAGATTCTTTTGGAATTTCCATTTCCGGATTTACCAGCCAAGTTTTACTTTCTTTATTTCCGTTTGGAAACACTTTTAAAATGGAAATTTCAACAATTCTGTCTTTAGCGATATTAATACCGGTTGTTTCCAAATCAAAAAATATGATTGGTTTTTGTAATTTTAATTTCATAGTTTTTTATTTATTATTGGCAAAGATACTATTTGTAAGGTACGATTTATGAATTATAAAAATAGTTTTATAAACTTTTTAACAAAATATTATTCTTAAAAAAGGGTTTACTCACTTGCCAGTTGCGCTTTATAATTTTCAATTTCATTTTTATATTTCTCAGGTAACTCTGGTTCTTTAAAATGGTATTTCTTTAACGTTTCCACAATAATATCGGCCACTAAAAAACGAGCTGTAGGTTTATGATCGGCAGGAATTATAAACCAAGGCGCATGTAGTGTTGAAGTTTTATTTAGCAAATCCTGATAACAGGACTTATATTGACTCCAAAGATTGCGTTCCTTTAAATCACCCGGAGAAAATTTCCAATTCTTTTCTTTGAATCGCAACCGTCTTAACAATCGGTTCTTTTGCTCTAATTTTGAAATATTTAGAAAGAATTTTAAAATGATGGTTCCGTTAGCTACCAAATTTTCTTCAAATTCGTTGATTTCTTCCATTCTTTTATGGTAAAAATCATCAGATAAATCATCCAAACTTTTTACAGCCGGAATATTTTCTCCTAAAACATATTCGGGATGAACCCTTGTAACCAAAACATTTTCATAATGCGTTCTGTTAAAAACACCAATCTTTCCACGTTCGGGTAAGGCAATATAATGGCGCCACATGTAATCATGTTTCAGTTCCAGTTCGGTCGGCACTTTAAAACTATGAACCACCACGCCTCGTGCATTTACATCTTTAAAAACTTCTTTTATCAAGCTGTCTTTGCCCGATGTATCCATTCCCTGTAAACAAATTAAAACCGCATGTTTTCCTTCAGCATACATAGTCTCTTGCAAATCGCTAAGTTCTTTTCTGGTATTTTTAAGTTTCTTTTTCGCGTCTTCAACTACTTCCATAGCTGTCATTTCGCTTAAATTTACGGTGCCGATAACTTGATGGTTCTCCATTTTTAAATATATTTTTGATAAATATATAAAATTAAAGGCATAAAAAAATCCCAAAATTTTTGGGATTTTTTTGCGTTAGTCAGTAGTGATAATTTCTAAGTGTCTATGGAACCTAAAACGCGTTTCATAAAAGTATTCAAAGCTTCCTTTTGAGGCATTCCTTCTTTTACCATTTTATGAACTTCAAGCGCGCCGTAAAGATTTGAAATGATTTCGCCAATAACATCTAATTCTTCGTCTTTTAAAGAAGAAACTTCAGTTAAAGCTTCCAAAGTTTCAATGGTTTCAATCACGTAATCTTGATCGTTTTCTTCGATAAAATTCGTTAAATGCTTAATTATTGGTAACTTCATTTACTAAATCGTTTAAAAGTTCGAATTTATTGGTTTGAACCTGATTCACAAAAACACCATTTTTATAGGTTGCAAACGTAGGCAGATTGTCAACTTTTGCCATTTTTCGTGATTCCGGAAACTTTTCCGAGTCCACAATTACAAAAGCTATACTGTCATTTTCTGATGCCAATTTTTTAAATTTAGGCTTCATAATCCGACAGTTTCCGCACCAAGTTGCAGAAAATTGTACCACAACGGTTTTGTTTTCACTTACTATTTGAGGTAAATTGTCTTCTGTTATTTCTTGAAACATCCTAATTATTTTTTAGTGAGAAGCCAAATAACTTGCAACACCTTTTCTGTCAGCGTCCATAGCGTCTTTTCCTTCTTCCCAGTTGGCCGGACAAACTTCTCCTTTTTCCTGAACGTGTGTAAAAGCATCAATCAATCGTAAAAATTCTTTCACGTTTCTTCCCAATGGCATATGGTTTACGCCTTCATGAAAAACCATTCCTTCTTCATCTATTAAATAAGTCGCTCTGTAAGTTACATTATCACCTTCCACTTGGAATGCGCCAGTTTCTTCATCATAAGATTCGTTGGTAACATCTAAAATACCCAATCTGTTAGCCAAATTTCTATTGCTGTCGGCCAAAATTGGATAGGTAACGCCTTCAATTCCTCCATTGTCTTTTGCCGTATTTAACCAAGCAAAATGCACTTCTGGTGTATCGCATGATGCACCTATAACAACGGTATTTCTTTTTTCAAATTCAGGTAAAGCCGCTTGAAAAGCGTGTAATTCTGTTGGACAAACGAAGGTGAAATCTTTTGGATACCAAAATAAAATCACTTTTTTATTATTTTTTACTGCTTCTTCCAATACGTTTATTTTAAAAGTATCGCCCATTTCATTCATTGCGTCTACATTTAAATTCGGAAATTTTTTACCAACCAGTGTTGCCATAATTTATTTATTCTTTTATTGTTATTAACTCAAATTTTTTGCAAATGTAACCATTATTATAAGTTGTTAAAAAAATAATCCCATCCTAATTTCTGATAAATGCATCAATTTTATTGATGACAATAAATTTCAAATTTATATTTATTATATTTTGAATTGTTTAGAATTTGAATATCTTTAAACAAATCAAACAATGATGAAAAAAATCAGTACGTTTTTATTATTCTTATTTGTTATAACTGCGCTTCAGGCGCAAGTTGACCCAACTATTTTTGACAAATTTGAATCGAAGTTTTTAACGATTGACGGATACAATATTAATGTTGAAGTAAAAGGAAGCGGAGATCCAATTTTCTTTATTCCGGGCGGACCCGGAAATTCCCACGATTATATGCAAGGTGCTTTTGGCCAATATTACAAAACCAATACGGTGGTGTTTTTTGATTTTTTGGGCAGGGGAAAATCGGATGATGCAAAAAACAAAAGTAAATATTCTGTTGAAAACGATACTGATTTGATTGAGAAGATAAGGAAACTATTGGGCTTTGAAAAAATATCGGTTGTTGGCCATTCCTACGGAAGTGTTCCTGCCCAAGATTATGCGATTAAGTATCCAAACCACACAAACAAAATGGTGATTATTGCCGGTTTTCACAGCGGACTTATGTGGCAAGCCAATTGCGACAGTTACAACCATTATGCAAAAACACATTTTCCCGAACTATGGAAAAAAGTTGATTCCTTAAGAGCTTTGGGTTATGTTTCTTCCGACAAAGAATTTATGAAAGTTTATGGCAGTTTTCCTACAAAATATATTTATTATCACAATACAAGCATCAAAGGAAATGTTCCGAAATACGATTTCAGAAACTGGAATGATGATGTTTATGCTCAAATTATTGGACGCGATGGCGATTTTGAAGTGAGTGGAAGTATGATGGATACCGATTTTAGACGCGATTTAAAAAATGTAAAAGCAGCAACGTTGATAACTTCAGGAAGGTATGATGGCGTTTCAACGCCAGAGTTTAACCAGCAGTATAAAGTATTTATGCCACAAGCCAAATTTGTGATATTCGAACAAAGCGGCCACAATCCTTATTTGGAAGAACCTGAAAAATTTTACAAATTATTTGAGGAATTTATGGAAATAAAAATAGAATAATAACAGCTATAAAATTTAAAACCCTCAAACTGAATTTATCAGTTTGAGGGTTTTTTTATGTTTATAAATTCTTACTTGCTTGCAAAAAGCTTCACATCATTTTCTGAAACTTCTTTTTCTCCCAAAATTATTAAGCGCTCAACAACATTTCTTAATTCTCTTATATTTCCGGTCCAATCGTATTCCTGCAACAATTTTACAGCTTTCTCAGAAAATTTCTTAACGGCCGTTCCTTGTTCTTCCGCAATTTGCTCGGAAAAAAAATTGATTAAAAGCGGAATATCTTCCCTTCTGTCGTTTAAAGAAGGAACATTTATTAAAATTACCGCCAAACGGTGGTATAAATCTTCCCTAAATCTGCCTTCTGCTATTTCCTTTTGCAAATCTTTATTTGTGGCGGCAATTACGCGCACATCAACTTTAATGTCCTTATCGCTTCCCACGCGAGAAATAATATTTTCCTGCAAAACGCGCAACACTTTTGCCTGAGCAGAAAGGCTCATATCGCCAATTTCGTCCAAAAATATAGTACCGCCATTTGCAGCTTCAAACTTACCTGCACGGTCTTTAATGGCGCCTGTAAAAGAACCTTTAACGTGACCAAACAATTCGCTTTCAATTAATTCTGAAGGAATTGCGGCGCAATTTACCTCAACCATAGGGAATTTTGCACGCTCGCTTTTTTCATGCAACCAATGAGCCACCAATTCTTTTCCCGTTCCATTTGGGCCGGTAATTAATACCCGCGCATCGGTTGGCGCCACTTTATCTATCATTGTTTTAATATGAGTGACGGCTTTGCTTGCGCCAATCATTTCATATTTTTTGCTCACTTTACTTTTCAACAAAATGTTTTGGACAACCAATTCCTTTTTATCCAGCGCATTGCGAACTGTATTGAGCAAACGGTTTAAATCGGGTGGTTTTGAGATGTAATCGAAAGCGCCCAAACGCATCGTATTTACCGCAGTGTCTAAATCGCCGTGACCGGAAATCATCACAAAAGGTATTTCAGGTTTTAATTTTTTGATTTTTTCAAGCACTTCAACACCATCCATTTTTGGCATTTTTATATCACACAACACCAAATCAAAATCCGATTTCAAAATCATATCAATCCCTATCAAACCATCTTCCGCTTCTTCAACCTGATAGGTTTCATTTTCTTCAGAAATTATTTTCTTCAATACCCTGCGGATGGAAGCTTCATCTTCAATAATTAATATTTTCGGCATTTTAAAGTCTTTTTAGAAAAAATACATGAAATGTTAATCCATCTATTTTATATTCTTATCATTTATTTTTTAAAAATCGTAATTCGTAAATCAAAAATCGCAAATTAATACTTAAGCCATTTGTATATTTCCTTGTAGCTTGGTTTTTTGCCGTACATTAAAATTCCCACGCGGTAAATTTTGGCCGCAAACCACACCATTCCTATAAAAGTAATGATCAATAATATTATTGAAGTAATTAATTGCCACCAAGGCACACCAAAAGGAATTCGCATCAGCATTACTATGGGCGAGGTTAGCGGAAACAATGAAAAAGCTACTGCAATTGGTCCGTGCGGATTTTCAATCACCGAAAAACCAACATAAATCGCGATTACCAAAGGCATTAAAACCGGCATCATAAATTGTTGGGTATCGGTTTCACTGTCAACAGCCGCGCCAATTGCGGCATAAATGGAACTGTAAATTAAATAACCGCCCAAAAAGTAAATGATGAATGAAAAAAACATGGTAAGTATGGGCAAGTTTTTAATTTCCTGAAGCACCAATTGTAAATCGCTGTTTGATGATTGCTGCATTTGCTGAACCATTTCAGGAGCCATTTGTGCAGAACTTGAACTTACGTCTCCAACCCCAAAATAGGTCGTAATTGCAAACAATAAAATTCCGCCTATTACCATCCAAATAATAAATTGCAAAATACCGGCCATAGCATTTCCAATTATTTTTCCCATCATTAATTGAAAAGGTTTTACTGATGAAATGATGACCTCAATAATACGGCTGGTTTTTTCTTCAATTACGCTTCGCATCACGGAAGTTCCATAAATAATGATAAACATAAAAATTAAATAACCAAAACCGCCGCCGGCAGCCATACGCAAAAGACTCCCAATTTTAGAAGATTTTTCTCCCGAAAAATTTTCGGCAGCAATGGTAACTTTCGTTTCTATGGATTTTATTTTGTCAACATCAATTTGAAGTTCCGCTATTTTTAGGTTTCTTATTTTCTTTTCCAGCTTGCTTTCTATGCTGCTTAATACCGTTAAACTTGGTGTATCATTGGAAAAAAAAGTGATACCATTTGAAAGTTCGTTCAAGCTGTCACTTTTAGGAATCAACAACAATCCATAATAAAATTCTTTGGTTTTTTTTCTTGCTTCGTCAATTCCCAAGCTTGTTAAATCAATATATTTAACGGCATCTGAATCATCAAAAGCATCAGAAAATTTTTGAGATTCATCAACAAAAGCAATGGTGCGAATTTCTTCCGCGTTTTTTTCATTCAAAAAAATGATCAATGAAAAAAGTCCAACCACCATTAGCGGACTCAATATGGTCATTACAATAAATGATTTGTTTTTAACCTTCGCAAAAAACTCTCTTCTTATGATTAATTTTAATTTGTCCATTTCTTTCTAGCTATTGGAAGCCACTGATTTTAAAAATATATCGTTGACACTTGGAATAACTTCTGTAAAATGCGTTATCTGCGCCTTATTGTTTAAAAATTCAATCAAATCTTTTGAGGTTTCCCCGTTTTTTAAACTGATTAAAAGTCTTAAATCATCATTGAATGAAATTGCTTGGGAATTTTCCACCGTAAATTTTTCATTGATTTGATTTAACAGCAACACTTTATTTACAGACAACAAACCAACTTCAAACTGATTGGTTTTAAATTGTTGTTTGATGTCTTTTAACTTTCCGTCGAGTATTTTATTCGATTTATTGATCAAAGCAATATAGTCGCACATTTCCTCCACCGATTCCATTCTGTGTGTGGAAAAAATGATGCTTGCGCCTTCATTTCTCAAATTTAAAATTTCATCTTTGATTAAATTGGCATTTATGGGGTCGAATCCGCTGAAAGGTTCATCAAAAATTAACAATTTAGGACTGTGCATAACTGTGACAATAAATTGCACTTTTTGCGCCATTCCTTTAGAAAGTTCCTGAATTTTTTTGTCCCACCAATGGGTAATTTCAAATTTTTCAAACCAATACTTCAGTCTCTTCTTGGCTTCTTCTTTAGACATTCCTTTCAGCTGGGCCAAATACAATGCCTGTTCGCCAACCTTCATGCTTTTATACAAACCGCGTTCTTCAGGTAAATATCCAATATGCTGAATATGATGTGGTTGCAGAATTTCCCCATCTAAATAAACGGTTCCGCTGTCGGGTAACGTAATTTGGTTGATAATTCTGATTAACGAGGTTTTTCCTGCACCATTGGGACCCAATAATCCAAAAATACTTCCCTTTGGCACCGAAATAGAAACGTTGTTTAATGCTGTAAAACTTCCATAGTTTTTACACACATTCTCAACCGTTAAAACATTGTTCATGCGATAGTTTTTGATTCGAAGGACGAAAATATAACTATTTTACTAAAAATTGGTTAATCTTATACTAAAATTAATGCAGCTTTTCTATATACTTTTTCTTGATGGTCTTCAATAATTCCAAAGTAGCCTTTGGTTTTACAACCCTTAAAATTTCAGTAATTCCGTGATTTACATAAAAAATTCCTTTGGCGATATCATAATTTGCATCGGCAATATTGTGTTTTACTTCTTGCGTTAATTTTTTAAACTCTTCCCAGGTCATATATCTTGGCACTTCGATATAGTAAACCTCATCTTCATCGTGTGAATGATATATTCCTTGCTCAACTTCATCAACATTGAAAAAACGATTGATCCTTATTAAAGCTTCCGTAGATTTAAATTTTTCGCTTTTAGCAAATTCATAACCTTCATCCTTATAATATTGCTGAATTTGCGCAATTTCAGGAAAACGGTTTATTCCTTTTACCCTAATGCCGTCTAACTTTCTTGAATTCAAAGTCACTTCGCATTTAGCGCCATCCAATTTCAAATTGTATTTCTGATTAATTTTTTTGGTGACACGCAGTATTTTTTCAAATGAATTTGGTGTTTTGGTCACAAAAATAATTGATACCGGTTTCACTATTTCCGTAAACCTGCCATAGTAATTTTTATAAGGATCCGGAACATTGATGACAAATGTGCCTGGAAGCTTGTTTTCGTCTATAGTATCTATATTTTCTTGAATGATAATTTTCCCGATAAGTTCTTTTGTTGCCATAGTTTAAAAGTTTGTATTTCGTTTTTTAAACTTATTCCTTTTTTCGATAATAAACAAACAAAATAATTTTTATTTAATTTATTATGCGTGCATAGTATTTTTTTATATATTTGATAAATGCAAAAAGAACAAACTATAGATCACGCACTTAGAGCTACCTGGCAATCAGTGGCTAAAATGTATAATGAACAGGCCGCCAAGCACGACAGCACAATGGCAATGGCCTTTGTTTTATTGAATGTAGATATTGAAAATGGAACGCCGTCAACCGCATTGGGTCCGTTAATGGGAATGGAACCCACCAGCCTTTCCCGTATTTTAAAACGCATGGAGGAAAAAAAATTGATTTACAGAGAAAAAAATCCAATAGACGGAAGAGGAATTTTGATAAAAATTACTGAATTCGGACTTGAAAAACGAAATACATCAAAGGAACACGTTATTCAATTTAATGAAAGCGTCAGAAAACACATTTCTGAAGAAAAAATAAATCACTTTTTTGAAGTTACTGAAACCATTAGCCAATTAATTATTGATAAAATTATTTTCAACAATAAACCGACCAAATAAAAAATAAATACCATTACCTTATGAAAAGACCAATAAAAAAAATAGCTGTAATCGGATCTGGCATCATGGGATCGGGCATTGCTTGTCATTTTGCAAACATTGGTGTAGAAGTTTTGCTGCTAGACATCGTTCCGCGTGAATTAAACGAGGCAGAAAAAGCAAAAGGACTCACACTTGAAAACAAATTTGTTCGCAACCGCATTGTAAATGATAGTTTAACTGCTTCGTTAAAATCGAAACCCTCGCCTATTTACAACCTAAAATTTGCCGAAAGAATTTCTACCGGAAATTTAGATGATGATTTGCATAAGATTAAAGAAGTAGATTGGATTATTGAAGTTGTTGTTGAACGATTGGACATCAAACAACAGGTTTTTGAAAAAATTGAAAAATTCAGAAAACCAGGAACGTTGATTACTTCAAATACCTCAGGAATTCCGATAAAATTTATGAACGAAGGAAGAAGTGCCGATTTTCAGCAGCATTTTGCCGTTACGCACTTCTTTAATCCGCCACGCTATTTAAAACTTTTTGAAGTGGTTCCCGGTCCGGACTGCAAACAGGAAGTTGTGGATTTTTTAATGATGTACGGTGAAAAATTCTTAGGAAAAACTTCGGTTTTGGCAAAAGACACGCCTGCATTTATTGGAAACCGCGTAGGTATTTTCGGAATTATGAGTTTGTTCCACCAAGTGAAGGAATTGGGATTGACCATTGAAGAAGTTGACAAATTAACAGGTCCGGTAATTGGTCGGCCAAAATCGGCCACTTTT
Organism: Lutibacter flavus; assembly: GCA_945903795.1. GTDB lineage: Bacteria > Bacteroidota > Bacteroidia > Flavobacteriales > Flavobacteriaceae > Lutibacter > Lutibacter flavus_A. The sequence continues at coordinate 16,397 of CAMDPE010000029.1, forward strand.
AGAACGGTTGATGTTGTTGGATTGGATACTTTGGTTCATGTGGCAAACGGTTTATACGAAAATTGCCCAAATGATGAAGCGCATGAGTTGTTTAAACTTCCCGATTTTATCGATACCATGATGAAAAACAAATGGTTGGGAAGCAAAACCAAACAAGGATTCTATAAAATGGTCACCGAAAATGGCCAAAGAAACATTCTTTCCTTAGATTTAAATACGTTGGAATACCGCCCAAATAAAAGAGCAAATTTTGCAACGCTTGAACTTACCAAAACTATTGATCATGTTATTGACCGATTTAAAGTGCTGGTAAAAGGAAAAGACAAAGCTGGTGAATTTTACAGAAAGAATTTCGCTGCAATGTTTGGCTATGTTCAAAACCGCATTCCTGAAATTTCAGATGAATTATACCGATTGGATGATGCCATGAAAGCAGGTTTTGGCTGGGAACACGGACCTTTTGAAATTTGGGACGCCATTGGTGTTGAAGCCGGAATTGATTTGATGAAAGCCGAAAACTTGCCTGTTGCAAATTGGGTGACCGAAATGCTTGAAAGCGGAAATAAAAGCTTTTATGCGGTAAAAGAAGGCGCAAAATATTACTATTCCATTCCATCAAAAAGTCAAGAAAAAATTCCCGGGCAAGACAGTTTTATCATTCTTAATAACATCAGAGAAGCAAAAACAATATGGTCAAATCCGGGCGCTTCCATTCAACATTTGGGTGATGGTGTTTTAAATATAGAATTCCAATCTAAAATGAACACCTTGGGCGGCGAAGTTTTACAGGCCATCAACAAAGGAATTGATTTGGCAGAAACGGAATATGAAGCAGTGATTTTAGGAAACCAAGGCGCAAATTTCTCAGTTGGTGCAAATTTAGGAATGGTTTTTATGATGGCCGTTGAGCAGGAATATGACGAATTAAACTACTCCGTAAAATATTTTCAGGATACTGTTATGCGTTTGCGTTACTCAACTTGTCCAACCATTATTGCACCGCACGGATTTACTTTTGGAGGCGCTTGTGAAATGAGTATGCACGCCGATAAAGTGATTGCCGCTGCAGAAACGTACATTGGTTTGGTTGAATTTGGCGTGGGAATTATTCCTGGTGGCGCCGGTTCAAAAGAAATGGCGTTGAGAGCTTCTGAAGGCGTTTTAAAAGACGATGTGAAATTGAACAAATTGCGCGATTTCTTTATCAATGTCGCAATGGCAAAAGTGGCAACATCAGCTTATGAAGCATACGATTTAGGCTTCTTTAAAGAACATAAAGACCTTGTTGTGGTAAACAAAGACCGTCAAATCGCAACGGCAAAACGTCACGCCATTCAGATGCTGGAAGATGGTTACACGCAACCAATTCCTAAAAAAGCATTGGTTTACGGACAACAAGCTTTGGGAATGTTTTTAGTGGGAACCGACAGTTTGGAAAAAGGACATTATGCTTCTGAACACGATAAAAAAATAGCCAATAAACTAGGTTATGTGATGGCCGGAGGAAATTTATCAGAACCAACTTATGTTTCAGAACAATATTTATTGGATCTCGAACGTGAGGCGTTTATGAGTTTGTGCACAGAGCGCAAAACATTGGAGCGCATTGAGCATATGCTAAAAACCGGAAAACCATTACGGAATTAGTATTGAGAATTTAGTATTAAGTAGTTAGAAAAAAATTATGCATAAAATAGATGATTTAAAAATTTGGCAAAAATCAATGGAACTGACAAAATTAGTTTATGAATTTGCAGTCTATTTGCCTTCTGATGAAAAGTACGGATTAATTTCTCAAATTAAAAGAAGTTCTATTTCAATACCTTCTAATATAGCTGAAGGTGCCGGAAGAAATTCAAACAAAGAATTTAAACATTTTTTGAGTATTGCAAATGGGTCAACTTATGAACTTTACACACAATTAATCTTAACAGTAGGATTAAATCTAGTTCCAATAAAAAAAATTCAACCTATTTTAGATTTAATAACAGAAATTCAAAAAATGAATTACTCATTTCAAAAGAATCTTGACAATAAAATCTAAATACTCAATACTAAAATCTAAAATCTAAATTAACATGAAAACAGCATATATAGTACAAGGATACAGAACGGCCGTGGGAAAAGCGCCAAAAGGAGTTTTTAGGTTCAAACGGCCTGATGAACTTGCTGCAGAAACTATCGAACATTTATTGAAGGATTTTCCTCAGTTGGATAAAAAAAGAATAGATGATGTGATGGTGGGAAATGCCATGCCAGAAGCAGAACAAGGCTTGAATATCGGACGTTTAATTTCATTGATAGGATTAAAAATTGACGATGTTCCGGGAATGACCGTAAACCGTTATTGCGCTTCGGGATTGGAAACAGTGAGCATTGCCGTGGCTAAAATACAATCAGGCATGGCCGATTGCATTATTGCCGGCGGCGTAGAAAGCATGAGTTTCATTCCAATGGGCGGTTATCGTCCTGCTCCAAATTATAAGGCAGCCAAAGAAGGTCATGAAGATTATTATTGGGGAATGGGATTGACTGCTGAAGCAGTGGCAAAACAATTCAACGTTTCTCGTGCAGACCAAGATGAATTTTCTTATCAATCTCATTTGAAAGCTTTAAAAGCGCAGGCTGAAGGCAAATTTACAAGTGGCATTGCCTCTATCAATATTGAAGAAGTTTATATTGACGAGAACGGGAAAAAACAAACTAAAAATTACACAGTTACTGTTGATGAAGGTCCGCGTAAAGGAACTACCGTTGAAGCTTTGTCAAATTTGCGCCCTGTTTTTGCCGCCGACGGAAGTGTAACTGCAGGAAATTCCTCACAAATGAGTGATGGTGCAGCATTTTTATTGGTGATGAGCGAAGATATGGTGAAAGAACTCAACATTGAGCCAATAGCCAGAATGGTTTCTTACGCTGCAGCAGGTGTTGAACCAAGATTGATGGGAATCGGACCGGTAAAAGCAATTCCAAAAGCGTTGAAACAAGCAAATTTAACCTTAAAAGACATTGATTTGTTTGAACTGAATGAAGCTTTTGCATCTCAATCTTTGGCAGTAATGCGTGAGTTAGGCATCAACCAAGAAATTGTAAATGTGAATGGCGGCGCAATTGCGCTGGGCCATCCGCTGGGTTGCACTGGCGCCAAACTTTCAGTGCAATTGTTCAATGAAATGCGGAGCAGAAAAAGCAAATACGGAATCGTAACGATGTGTGTAGGAGCCGGACAAGGCGCAGCAGGAATTTACGAATTATTAAAATAAACCAACAAGGCTTTAAAGCAATAGCCAATTAATAAAACTTAAACATCAAATAAAAAATGGAAACAACTAAAGGAGGAGAATTTCTGATCAAAGAAATTAAATCGGAGGATATTTTTGTGTCGGAAGAATTCAGTGAAGAACAAAAAATGATGAAAGAAGCGGTAATTGAATTTATTGACCGCGAAGTTTGGCCATACAAAGAACGTTTTGAAAATAAAGATTTTGCTTTAACGGAATCGGTGATGCGCAAAGCCGGAGAATTGGGGTTTTTGGGCGTTTCTATTCCTGAAGAATACGGCGGAATTGGCATGGGATTTATCTCAACGATGTTGGTAACCGATTATATGTCTTCTGCAACAGGTTCCGTAGCAACTGCTTTTGGAGCCCATACAGGAATTGGAACGATGCCAATTTACCTTTATGGAACCGAAGAACAAAAACAAAAATACTTGCCGGCCTTAACCTCTGGGGAAAAATTTGGCGCCTATTGTTTAACAGAGCCGGGAGCAGGAAGTGATGCCAATTCGGGAAAAACAACAGCACAATTAACAGCCGACGGAAAACATTATAAAATTAACGGACAAAAAATGTGGATTTCCAACGCAGGTTTTGCCGAAATTTTTATCGTTTTTGCACGTATTGAAAACGACAAAAATATTACCGCATTCATTATGGATTTCGACAAAAAAAATCCGAATGGTGTTACTTTGGGCGCAGAAGAAAATAAGCTTGGAATTATGTCATCATCAACGCGTCAGGTGTTTTTTGGAGATACCTTAATTCCTGTTGAAAATATGTTGGCAGGCCGAGGCGAAGGTTTTAAAATAGCGATGAATTCCTTAAACGTTGGCCGCATAAAATTAGGCGCTGCCTGTTTGGATGCCAGCCGAAGAATTATCACCGAATCCGTTAAATACGGAAATGAACGCATTCAGTTTAAAGTGCCAATTTCAAGTTTTGGTGCCATAAAGAAAAAATATGCTGAAATGTGCACCAAAGCATTTGCCTTAGACGCCGGAAGTTACCGCGCCGCAAAAGACATTGAAAATATGATCAATGCGCTTTTGGCCGAAGGAAAATCGCACCAAGATGCCGAATTGTTGGCTTTTCAGGAATATGCCATAGAATGCGCCATTATAAAAGTTTTTGGTTCAGAAGTTTCCCAATTTGTTTCTGATGAAGGAATCCAAATTTTCGGCGGCATGGGATTCTCTAAAGACACGCCAATGGAAAGCGCCTGGAGAGATGCACGGATCACCAGAATTTACGAAGGAACCAACGAAATTAACCGCTTATTAACGGTTGGAATGCTGCTTAAAAAAGCGATGAAAGGTGAAATTGATTTGTTGACGCCGGCTATGGAAGTGGGCAACAGTTTAATGGGAATTCCATCGTTTGAAACGCCCGACTTTTCTGTGCTGTTTTCAGAAGAAAAAGAAATGATTGCCCGATTGAAAAAAGCTTTTTTAATGATTTCAGGAAAAGCAGTTCAAAAATTCGGCATGGATTTAGACAATCACCAACAATTGGTTTTGGCCGCAGCTGAAGTGATGATTGAAGTTTATATGGCAGAATCGGCCATCTTAAAAGCTGAAAAAGTAGTGAAATTTACTTCAGAAAAAGAAGCTGAGGTTCAAATTGCCCTGGCAAAATTAAACTTGTATAACGCTGTTGATAAAGCAAATGCCTTCGGCAAAGAAGCTATTTTATATTTTTCTGAAGGTGATGAACAACGCGTTATGTTGATGGGTTTAAAACGATTTACCAAATATGTGAACAATCCAAACCCAATTGCATTGCGAAATATGATTGCTGAAAAACTGATTGCCGAAAATAATTATTGTTTTTAAGACATAATTTTTAAAATATTACCGCTTAAA